>JBFMBQ010000510.1:0-6417 GCA_040755115.1 bacterium | reverse complement strand
TCTCCGTGCCGACCCACACGCCGTCAAAAATCTCCGGCTGCCGCACCACATCGTAGCCAAATCTATGAAAACGGTCATACCACTGCGGATACTTGATGATGACGCGCACCTTTGGGTTCTGCGCATGCGCCGGCTCCACAATCCATTTGCGGCTTGCCTCTACCATCACATCGCGGAAATACCCCGACCACGATCTTCCGCCTTTTTCTGCCGCGCTTGAAGCGGATTTGCAGTTGGTGCTCAAAAAATCATCCACGATGAGTTTGTCAAACAACGCGGCGGCAAATCTCACTCTCTCTTCCATCGCCTTCTGCGTCGCAGGTTCATTGTAGCAAAGCCAATACGCACTGAATGGGTCTGCCACTCCGAAACCTTCCCCTTTCGTCGTCGTTATCCCTGCCCACACTTCAAGTCCCTGTCCGCGCAGAATGTCCCGCGCTTTTTCAAGCGCTTCTTTAGATGGAAACACTCCACCGCGGTAAACATCAAGATAGACGCCGGTAACGCCGAGATTTTTCATCAGGCGCGCCGCCTCCAGCCAGCCTTCCTCTGTTATGCTACTGACATTTGACGCAACGACAAACACATTGATACGCAGCGCATCCTGTTGCTTCTTGGCATCGTCCCAGGTCATATCGGCACAATATGCTGTGCGCGTAAAAATTAAAGCAAATAGAGCAGTCATCAGTATTTTCCGCATATTGTATTCCTCCGAATAATAGTTTCACGCATAAGGGCGCAGAGTTTTACAGAAAGTGCGCAAAGTATTTGCAAATTCGCATTGTTATTATATAAAATTTACCGTTGCATTGATAATTATGATTAAAAATTGGCGCGATTGGGTAATCGCGCCCTACAGTTGAGGTGGACAGATGAAAAAGTCGTTCGTTTTTATCGCATTGCTGATTTTCACATTAACGCTGACCGAATATCAGGTTCAGGCATCTAACACAAAATTAGACAAGGCGGTAAGAGAGATGCTGGACCTGGTTTTTCAGCCTGTCAAGTGGTGGCAGATGTCGGAGAGTATGTCTATGGAAGAAGTTATGAACCCTGACACGAGCGAGAAAAAATTCCGCAGGGTCAAGGTCGGATATGTCTGGCCAAGCGCGCAAAAACCGTCAATATGGCTGCGCACAAGAATCAAAATCCCTGAAACAATACTTACGCTCTCCACGGCAGGCAGCAGGGTTGCGCTCAAGATGGCGATTGATGATTATGGTGAAGTTTATGTGAACGGCGAGTTCAAGCAGAAGTTTCGCCGCTCGGGTGGATATGTGGTGCTCACGGAGAGCGCGACGCCCGGCGAAGAGATTTTTGTAGTCGTAAAAGCGACAGGCACCGGCGGCAGTGGCCTGTTGAGGCACTCAAGCCTTGCATTCTCACTCCTCAAGGAAGTTGAAGACAGAATCTACGGCTTGAGCGAGGCGATTGCGCCGCTGGATTTCCTGCTGCAACTCGGCGGCGAAGACCCTGCAAAATGGAAAGACCTGCTTGATGAAGCGGGAGACGCATTAGACCTTCAGGCACTGGAAAACGGTCGGCTGAAGGATTTTCTGGTCTCGCTTGACAGGTGTGTCCAAATCCTTTCACCGGTTACATCAATAATGAGGAAATACAGCATGATGCTGGTCGGCTATTCGCACATTGACCCTGCCTGGCTGTGGGACAAGGCTGAAGGCGAACATATTGTATGGAAAGGCACAAGTGAAAATATCCTGAAACTGATAGACGAATTTCCGGAGTTTGTTTATGCGGCGAACCAGATGCACTGTTATCGGTGGATGGAGAATGATTATCCGGAACTTTTCGCACGCATCAAGGAGGCGATTGCTAAGGGCAGATGGGAGCCAGTGGGCGCCGAGTGGGTGGAGCCGGACGGCAACCTTCCGAGCGGGGAGAGTTTCGTGCGGCAGTTCATGTATGGACGCAAATACTCACTTGAAAAGTTCGGCATTGTAAGCACGGTCGGCTGGACGCCCGACTCATTCGGCTACAACTGGAACCTGCCTCAAATATTGGCAAAAAGCGACATGCGCGGCTTCGTATCCGTAAAGTTGCATGCGAACGACACAACGCAATTCCCTTACAACATCTTCTGGTGGGAAGCGCCCGACGGCTCGCGCGTGCTCGTCAATTTCCCTCCCGGTCATTACACCGAGCCGGTTTACGGCGGCGTGCTGGCATCGCAACTCATTGAGGTAAAACAAAAACATAACGCAGACGGCGTTCTTGCGATCTTCGGCAGCGGCGACCACGGCGGCGGCATACCGCGCGATTATGTTGAACGCGCGTTTCAACTGAAAGACGCCCCCATTTACCCAAAGATTGAATTTATGACTGTGGAAGAAATGTTTGATCGGTTGATTGAACAGGATAAGACACTCAATTACCCGACATGGAATGACGAGATGTATCTGGAAAAACACCGCGGCTGTTATACCTCGCAGGCAAAGACCAAGAACAACAACCGCCGCAACGAGCACCGACTGATGAACGCCGAGAGATTCTCCTCTATCGCTGCCATCGCGACTGGATTAAAATACGCCTTTGAAAAAATTGAAGAGGCGTGGAAAATTCTCCTCTTCAACCAGTTCCACGACATACTCCCGGGTTCATCCATCACGCCTGTTTTTAAAGACGCCGATGCCGACCACGCATGGATTGCGCAACAGAGCGAAGAGGCGGTCAGCGGCGCAATTGAAGCGATCGCCGCGCAAGCGGATACCACCGGCGAGGGAACGCCTGTAGTGCTGTTCAACGGTCTGTCCTGGACACGGGACGATGTGATTGAAGTAGAACTTAACGCAGGAGTAAATGTTGCATCTGTCTTTGATGACAGCGGCAGGGAGGTAACATCGCAGATAATCGCCGGCTCTGGCGGTAAGAAAGCAGTCCTCTTTGTGGCACGCAGCCTGCCGGCGATGGGCTTTGCTGTTTACAGGGTGGTTGAGGGAAGGAAACCGGCGGCGGCGGGTGGAGCGGTGAGCGCGAGTGAAAACACGCTTGAGAACGAATACTTCCGCGTTAAAGTTGACCCTGCGAACGGCTGGATTACGAGCATATACGATAAGAAAAACAGCAGGGAAATCGTGGAGGCGGGCAAGGCGGCATTCCAGTTGCAGGCGCTCAAGGAGTTGTCTTCTTCCAGCGCATGGGATGCGGTTTATCCGCCTGACGGCGGGGTGATGGCGATGCCGGATGCCGAGGAAGTATCAGTCGTTGAAAACGGACCTGTGCGTGTTGCGATTATGACGCGGCGCAAGTTCGGCGAGAAAAGCGAATTTCGGCAGTATTACTCTATCGTTGAAGGCGTGCCTGTCGTTTTCGCCAGACTTGATACCGACTGGCATGAGACCCATGTTACATTAAAATCAACCTTCAGTTTCAACCTTGACGCCGATTATGCGACCTGTGAGATACCCTATGCCACGATAAAACGCGTGTCCAAACCGAAGACGCCGGCGGAGCAGGCGAAATGGGAGGTGAGTTGCCACCGCTGGATTGATTACACCAATAACAAAAAAGACTACGGCGCTGCGTTGCTCAGTTTCAGCAAATATGGCTACGATGTCAGAAACAATGTCCTGCGCATCACGCTGCTGCGCGCGCCTACAAGCCCCGACCCCGAAGCAGACCGCGGCAGCCACAGCATACCCTACGCGCTTTATCCCCACTCAGGCGACTGGACGGCTGCCGACTCGCCGTCACGCGGCGCAGAATACAACGACCCGGTAATAATTCTCAAAACTGCCTCACACAACGGAAAACTGGGCAAACGATTTTCTTTCTTCGCCACCGGCAATAATGTCGCAATCACCACGATCAAGAGGGCAGAAAACGGCGAAGGCTTCATCCTGAGGCTGGTTGAGACGGAGGGCATGGACTCAACCGCAGCCGTTGCGCTGCCGGCGACCCCGAAAAAAATCATAGAGACGAACCTCGTGGAGCGCGATCTGAAAGAACTGCCGACGCCCGACGGGAAGATGTTGACTATCCCAATCGGGCACTACGAGATAAAATCGCTGCGCGTGGTGTTTTAACTGTGTTCATATGTGGTTTATTTTTATCGCCCGAAGGGCACTAATTTAAGCAAAACCTTGACGATTTGAATTTGCTCTGTTATATTTCGTAAAGTAACTCAACCTTCCAGGTTGAGCAGCAACCGCAAGCAGGATGCTTGTGTTACAATAAAAAAGCAAAGGAGAAATTGTAAGCCTCTGAGTAAATTTGCGAAAAGAAGTTTCGGGGAGGAAAAGCGTTTAAGGATTAACGAGCAAATCCGTGCGCGGATGGTAAGAACCATCGGCGCAAACGGTGAACCGCTTGGTATCCTTCCGATACAAGAAGCGTTGCGACTTGCTGATGAAGCGGAACTTGACCTCGTAGAGGTCGCCCCGGATTCAGACCCGCCGGTTTGCAGAATACTGGACCTTGGCAAATACCTCTTTGAAAAACGCAAGAGGAGCAGGAAATCAAAATCGCCAGCCTCTGAACTGAAAGAAATCAAACTGAGACCCAAAATCGGAGACCACGATTTCAATTTCAAATCGCGCCATGTTGAACGCTTCCTGAAAAACGGCAACAAGGTCAAGGCAACAATAATGTTCAGAGGCAGAGAGATGGAATTCACCGAGCGGGGACAACTTCTCCTGAAAAGACTTGCCGATGAACACAAGGAATATTCAGTTATAGAGCGCGAACCGCGCCTTGAGGGGCGCAACATGTTCATGATTATTGCCCCGACCAAACAGAGGTGAAAAATGCCGAAGATGAAAACGCACAAGGGCGCCGCCAAACGATTCAAAAGGACGAGCGGCGGAAAACTGATTCACAAAAAGGCAGGCATGAGCCACCTTCTGTCGGGCAAATCACGCAAGCGAAAAAGAAGGCTCAACCTTAAAGCCGGTATAACAGGTACACACCTCAAGAAGGCAAAACAACTTCTGCCGGAGTGAATTGTAGATTGCGAATTGCGAATTTTAAATCCGAAATCGTCAATTCGCAATTCAGTGAACGGAGGAATCATATATGCCAAGAGTAAAAAGAGGAAAAACGGCGAGACGGCATGTGAAGCCGATTATGAAGATGGCGAAGGGTTTCCGCGGCACGCGCAGCAGGCACTATAAAAATGCCAGGGAAGCGGTTATGCACGCGCTCGCCTACTCATATCGCGACAGGCGCAACCGAAAACGGGATTTCCGACAACTCTGGATCGCCCGCATCAGCGCGGCGGTCAGAAATGCCGGCATGAACTACAGCAAATTCATGGCAGGCTTGAAGAAAGCAGACATTAATCTCAACAGAAAAGCGCTTTCCGAGATGGCGATAAATGACCCCGCCGCCTTCAACCAACTCGTTGAAATCGCACGGGCGCAGACAGGGTGAATATAACCACTGATAAACACGGATTAACGCGGATAATATATCATTCTCCAGCAAAATTTCATCATCACTGAATGAAAGTGATAACAAGTCCTGACAATCCCTGCGTGCGCAGATTTGCCTCGCTGCGCACACACAAGGGTCGGGAGCAAACAGGCGCATTCCTCGCCGAGGGCGTCTCACTGATTGAAGATGCCCTCAATTCCAACTGCCGCGTAAACACACTTTTCGTTCGCAGCGATATTGTTGAAAACAAGCGGATAAAATCGCTGCTGAAAAAAGCGCAGAGCGAAGATGTAAAGGTAATAATAACTTCAGAAAGAGTTTTTAAGAAAATAACCTCTCGCGAAACCCCTCAGGGAGTAGCAGCAGAGATAGCGAAGCCGATGTTGCCGCCGCTGGAAAAAGTGCGAACACGGGGTTTGCTCATCATGGCGGAGCGGCTTCAGGACCCGCGCAACGCAGGACTTCTTCTTCGCACCTCGCTCGCAGCAGGTGTGAACGCTGTTTTCCTCACCACAGATTCAGTTGACCCGTTCCACCCCGCAGCGGTGCAGACCTCAATGGGGGCGATCCTGCATCTTCCCGTTTATACAAAAGTAAACCCAGTTGATCTGATAAATACGATCCGCACAATTGGTGGTAAGGTCTATGCAGCGCTGCCGGGCGGCGCGATTGATATGCTGAAATGGAAGCCTCCGCCCCAGCCGCTGCTGTTAGTATTCGGTAACGAGAGCGGCGGTGTGTCGGACGGTGTGCGTAAAAATTGTGATAGCACGATCTCAATCCCGATTTTCGGAAAAATAGAATCCCTTAATGTCTCAGTTGCAGCAGGGATACTCTGTTATCGTTACAGAACTGCGCAGATAGAATAATTAAATACTATAGGAATTTTCTCCGGTTTTCCACTTTTCCACAATTTAAAAAACACAGATTGTTAATATCTTTTTTATCATTTTTACGAATAAATCTCGTTTTCCCCTTTCACCCCTTTTCCCCTTTTCCCCCCTCGTGTTGATGTTTAGAATATTT
>JBFMBQ010000509.1:0-6210 GCA_040755115.1 bacterium | reverse complement strand
GAAAATAAAAGAGGAAATAAGCAAATTACACGAACAAATTTCAACAAAGGCACAGATAATTGAACACCAGCGTGATCAACTTTTTGAGGATCGCCACCGAAGCAAAGGGATAATTGATGAAATACAACATGTTCGTTCACTCATAGAACGGATGACGCAAAATTCAGGGATAAATGATCTGAATAAAATTGCACACCCTCAATAACACGAGATTGAAAAGGAACTGAAATGGAGCGCCCTGCACCACCGAGATCGGATAAAATAAGGCAGTTGAGCGGCGGCTTCGGATGGGTTGACCACCGCATTAAATGGTTCTGGGATGATATGAGCCGGGAGGAGTTATTGTTATATTTCTTTTTGATAACCGTCAGCAACGAGCAAGGCTGCTCCTGGTGGTCAACGCGGAAGATCACCAAAATCCTCAAGATAGGTCCTGCCTATCTACAGCGTGCCCGCGAAAGGCTTGAAAAGAGAAAATTGATTGCCGTTAAAAAGGACGAGATCAGCCAGCGGACAATCTATCAGATACTCCCCTTGCCTATTGAAGAGAACACACGCGTGGAGATACCGCTCGGCTTGAAGTTGAAGGATAAGGAAGAGGATGGCGGATATTTGGTCTCGGAACAGCAACAAAAAATAAATCTTGAGAACATTGAAAAATTAAGACACTATTTAGAAAAGAATCAGTAGAAATTCTTATTTGTATTATTATATTCTTTTTTATATTCTTCCATTATTGTTCAGAAACAGGTTTATTCCGGTAAGAAACGGGGTGTTTCTTTGCGGTTACGCATCGGTTCTACAGAGAAATCATTGCTTCTTTGCAGAAGCACTTGTTTTGCACAGAAGCACCTGTTCTGTACAGAACTATCGCTTCTGTACAGAAGCAGCGTTATTATACGGAAACACCGCTGATTATGGATAATACACAGATGAAATTTGGTGTGAGCAGTAATCAAAATCATTTTTTTCGACACGAACAGGCGCGGATTTTAAAGGTGCAAAGTATTAGTATGGATATAAATATTTAAAAAGACAAAATGTTAAAGTATAATTATACATACTTATACATACTTGAGACCCGCTGTATTGCTTAACTTATACAAGCTTAAACAAAATTAACCCGTATTATTTCGGATTTTTTTGCGAGAGGGGGATATTTTAGTTATTTAATCTTTTTCGCCTATGCGGTGAATCTTGAGGAGATTGGTGGTTCCGCTGACGCCGATGGGGACGCCGGAGGTTATCAGTATGAGGTCTTTTTTCTTCGCTAATTTTGTATTAAGAAGCATTTCTTCAACATTATCAACGAGCGATTCGGTGCTTATGACTTTTTCAAAAACCAGGGGGGTTACGCCCCAGAAGAGGTTCATTCGTCTGGCGATTTTTTCGTGCAGTGTGGCGCCGATGAGGAGGCAGGACGGGCGGTGTTTTGAAGCGAGGAGCGCGGTGGTGCCGGATTGCGAAAAAGTTATAATGGCGTGGGCGTTCAGTTCTTCGCTCATGCGGCAGGCAGCCTCAGCGACCGCGCCCGAAAAGCCTCCTGTTTTTGTCAACTTTTCGTTTCGTTCCGAGGTTATGTGCTGTTTTAGGGATTCCCTTTCCGCTTCAATTAAAATGCGCGACATCGTTCGGACTGAATCAACCGGGAACCTGCCGACGGCGGTCTCGGCGGAAAGCATAACGGCATCGGTGCCGTCAAAGACGGCGTTGGCGACATCGCTTGCTTCAGCCCTTGTCGGGGTCGGCATATTAACCATTGATTCAAGCATCTGGGTGGCAGTGATGACAACCTTGCCCTGCCTGTTCGCCATTTTTATCATTTGTTTTTGGAGGATAGGGACTTGCTCGGCTGGCATTTCAATGCCGAGGTCGCCACGCGCTATCATTATGCCGTCCGCCGCATTTAAGATTTCATCCAGTCTGCCGACCGCTTCCGGGCGTTCAATTTTTGCGATAACAAAGGCATCGGCGCCGGCATTTTTTGTTTCCCGTTTCACTTTTGCAACATCCGAGGCGCATCTGACGAAGGAGACGGCGATGGAATCGGCGCCGAGTTTCAGAGCGAACCTGAGGTCATCAATGTCTTTCGGCGTCAGGGCATCTGCGCTTATTTTGCCCTGCGGGAGGTGAATACCTTTATGTTCCTTCAAGATTCCGCCCTTGATAACTTTGCACCGAACCTTCTTTTGCCCTTTTGCGATGACCTTCAAGGAGATTAAACCGTCATCAAGGAATATAAGGTTGCCCTTTTCAACATCCCGGGGCAGATTTTTATAAGTGGTGGAGATTATATCTTGCGTTCCGGTTACTTTATTTGTGGTGATAGTGATTTGCTGGGCAGGTTTGAGGAGTATTTCTTTTCCCTCAATATCACCTACGCGGATTTTTGGACCGGCGAGGTCAAGCAAAATTGCTGTGTTTTTATTGAGTTTTTTTGAGATTTTCCTTATTTTTTTGAAGACATCGGAATGATATTGTTGTGTGTTGTGGGAAAGGTTCAGGCGGAAGGCATCCACACCAGCCTTTATCATTTTCTCAAGAATGTTTTCGGAATCTGATGAAGGACCGACGGTGGCGATAATTGTTGTTCTTTTCATAGTTTTTTTCTTTATTTTGTCCATTTATAACAGCCGTTGCGTATTTGCGGTGTTGCGGTTACTGTAACACAAGCATCCTGCGTAAAAAAAATTGAGCCACAGATGAACACAGATAAACACAGATTAAGATAAATTATAGCATAGTCTTATGGAATGGAATATACTTAATGTAAATATGATACGGGAGCAAAAAATGTTGTTCGGTTGCGGTTGCGCTGCTGGAATCGTTGTTCGTCTTACGGTTTTCGGTTTTTTCTTCAGCCGATTAACGATCAACGATTGGCGATTCGAGCCGCGCAACCGTTCAACGATTTAAAAATGAACAAGTTTAGTAAATGTGATAATGATATGGAGCCACAGATGAACACGGATGGACACAGATTTTTGCCCGCGCATTTACACGAATTTCTTTGTGGGCATTATGTCTTTGCAAGAAATATTTAGTTTTGCAACAGTATATACTAAAATGAATGAGAAGATTCTAAAACAGGAAAAAAATCAACAGAGGCGAATCATAACAATTCTCATTTCTACAGGCTGTTGAAAAACAGAAGATTTCTCGCAAAGTCGCAAAGAGCGCGAAGAAATTCGTGTAAATTAGTGGGAAATATCTGTGTCTATCCGTGTTCATCTGTGGTTCCATGTCTTTTTCAACAGCCTGTCTAGACCTTTTCGCTAGACCTGACCCCTTTCGCTTGACCCCTTTCGCTTTATGTAATGTGGTTATGGCGAGTGGGAAGGAAATGTATTAAAATAGAAATATATGAAATCTGAGGATATTGTATCCTAATTGGATAGAGACGGCGGAGAGAGATTTCATTACAATGAAACATCTTTACGATTCCGGTGATTATCATTGGTGTCTTTTCATGCTGCACCTTGTTATTGAGAAACTCCTGAAAGCATATTATGTGAAGTATGTTGGGCGCAATTTTCCAAGGATTCATGACCTTCTCAGGCTTTCTGAACTTTGCGGCTTGTCGCCCGATGAAAACCAGAAAACAGTTCTTGACCGGTTTACGAACTTCAATATCGCGGCGAGGTATCCGGATTTTAAGGATGAACTTTACAGGCTTGCAACAAAAGAATTCACAAGCGAGCAGATCAGTGCCGCAACGGAGTTAAAGAAATGGCTGTTGAACAGGTTGTAGAAGTCATCCGTCAAATAGTTGACAGATACATTAAAATACTGGAGGCGAACGGCGTCCGCCCGCAGAGGGTATATCTTTTTGGCTCACACATCAACGGTAACGCTGACGAGCACAGCGATATTGACCTTGCCATAGTTTCAGACTCGTTCAGCGGCAGCCGCTTCCGCGACCGCGAACTTCTTATGAGACTTCGCCGACCGGTCGATCTGCGAATTGAACCTCATCCTTTTTTACCTGAAGAATTCACCGCCGATAATCCAGAAGCCGCTGAGATAGTCAGTTCCGGTTTGCTTCTTTTTTAATACATAATGGGAAAGATTCAAGGGCTGACACCTTACTTCAAGCCGGAACCAAAAAAAAAAAAAAATGAAACCACAGAGGCACGGAGACACGAAGAGATGGGGAATGTAAGATGTAAAATGTGAGATGTAAGATGAGAAAGATCGTCTCACATTTCACTTCTTCCGTCTCATTTCTTCCTTTCCGTGCTTCGGTTCTTCCGCGCTTCCGTGGTGAGAATGTAAAATATTTTCTGCTCCCATTAGCATAAGGAGCCACAGATGAACACAGATGGACACGGATTTTTACTCGCGAATTTACACGAATTTCTTTGTGGGTTTTGCGTCTTTGCGAGAAATATTTAGTTTTTCAACAGTCTGTCAAAGGCTGATACCTTACATAAGCCTTTCTGACCCCAAACACCTAAACACTCATTAAACCCTTTTTTCCATTTGTAAAAATGATACTTCTGAAATATTAGCATGTTTTTTAGCATGTTCAATGGTTATGCTTATAACATTGCCGTTCTCGTCCAGATCAATGTAAAGATTCTCTGATATTTCCCTGGTTTCAACTGCCGGCGCATCCGAAAAGTCAATTAATGCTGTGTCCGTATCCTCAAAATACCGAATTTTCATATTTATCCCTCCTTAAACCCACGATCAAAAAATGCATTATGAACTGTTTCTCCGTCTTTTAAAAGTATCACTCGAAGATATCTCTTAACTTCTTCAATAAAACCCCATTTTCTTATCCTGCCATCTGATTGGAATTCTGTCTTAACTGGATGGTTTATGACTTCTGAAATCCATTCCTCCTTAATAATCGCTCTATCCGGATGTCGTCTTATGAACAGATAATACTGCGTATATTTCATAGTTGAATTATATTACCTTTCGTTCTGTTTAGATAGTGGCTTGGCGAAAATTGCTCAGGGATAAATTCACCGCAAAGGCATAAAGGGAGTTGATCTGCTTAGTGTCAGATGTTCAATTTTAAAACTTTTTTTGTCTTTGTTGATTGTTGATTGCGGGGATCAACTGCCGGTCAACTACATGATCGCACCTGAAGTAAAACCTGTGATACTTATGCAGTTGTAATATCTCTACAAAAATAACGCAGTATCAATATTCCAAATTCAAGGCATTCCCCTTACAGACGCGATTGATCTGCGGATTGAACCGCATCCTTTTTTACCTGAAGAATTCACTGCCGATAATCCAGAAGCCGCAGAGATAGTCAGTTACGGTTTGCTTCTTTTTTAATACATAATGGGAAAGATTCAAGGTCGGGCACCTTTCTTCAGACACCTTTCTTCAACTTATGGAATGGAATATACTTAATGTAAATATGATATGGGAGCAAAAAGGTTCAGGGTTCACGGTTGGGAAAAAACGAATATGATCTTGAATTATTCACAAGGATGAACAGGATAGACAGGATATTTTTCCTCACATTTCCCTGACATGGACGAGCCAGAACCAAAAAGAATAAAAAATGAAAACACAGAGCCACAGAGAGCACAGAGAAACACAGAGAAGTAAAAATTTTTGCGCTTACAGCGTAAAAATGTTTCTCTGCGTTTTTCCTCTGCGTTCTTTGCGTCTCTGCGGTTAATGATTTTCTTGCCATTTTGCGCAGATGTTCAGTTTTAAGATACTAAAAACTCTCGTTCCTCTTGGGTGAGTCATTACATAGTTAGTATGAATAATCCGGGTGATATAAAAGCAATATTATTGAGTTTTTAGAATTTTGAAATTAAGATTTGTTTGAAGTTTGTAGTCTGTGATTTGGAATTTTTATGACAGTCATTTAAATCCTGTGAATAATTTAGGTGATACAAAAGGGGCGGGATTATGAGACATTTTTATTGCTGTTTAATCATTTTTTTACTTGCCGTTGTCGCAAGTTGCGAGGAAAAGATAAACACGCTTACGCTTACGCCCGAAAAGATGGAAGATAAGGTTGCGATGGCGGATGTGGTTATAATCGGAACGGTGATAAGGGTGCAGCCCGCTGATGAAGAAAAGGGAGCAATGGTTCGTTCTATGATCAAGAGATTTATTGCGGAGGTAGAGGTGAAGGAAATAATTAAGGGCGTTGTTCCGACACGGACTGTGAAGGTTGAATTTGAGAAGTCCGCAAACAGGGAGTCGCCTGAGCGGGTATCGCTTTCGGCG
>JBFMBQ010000508.1:0-9406 GCA_040755115.1 bacterium | reverse complement strand
AATCATTCTTTATTATTATACGATTTGTTATAAAAATCGCTATGAACAAAAACTTTAATCATCATCTTAAATCGCTCGGCTTCAGGTGTGTCGGCGAGAACCTGTGGGTGCGTCCTGATGAAGAAACCATACAAGAAAAACTCTCCAGCGTTGATCTCGTGGTGTCCGACCTTGATGAGTGCATGTATCCGTTCATAACGCAGGCGGCCGCGGCGCTGCTCATCTTCAGGCGCGTCGCTTCATCTCCATTCAACAACACGCATCTCCCGCTCCTCCCGCATATTGCGCCGCGCCTCATCAGAATGTTACTCATAAAATCCTTTCATATATTATCGGGCAGAGCAAACAACTCTATCCTGATCCGCGAATATGAAGACTATGCCTGCGGCATACCGGGTGAATATTTTGCCGAGGAGACCCGAAAATTCCTGCATTATATCAGAGGCGGCGTTGTTGAAACGCTGCTTCATTTCAAGGACAGAAATATTCCCGTCGGTATCGTGAGCCTCAGTTTTGATCTGATTGTCGGTGAAATTTACAAATTCCTGAACACCAAGTATGGACTGAAAATTGATTTTTACGATTGTTCGGCAGTTGAAGTGGACGAACTTAAGCGGTTCAAGCGGTTTGATCCGTCCAGGCGTCTCCTGACATCGGAGGATAAGGGGCAGATACTGAAGGCACGGATGGCAGAATATAATTCAAAATGCCCACTGGTTATCGGACACGATCAGGATGATGCTGATATGATGCTGCTGTGCGCAGAGACAGGGGGCGTCCGCATCGGCATCAGCCCGAAGGAGTCAATCGTTTCGGAATTAGATATAGTTGTAACTTGTAAGGATTGGCAGCCGCTTGTGGGATTCTTAAATAATTTTTAGACGCAGATCACGCAGATTACGCTGATTCGCATCATTTGCCGTAATCGTAACTATATTCTCTTTTCTCCCGCTTTATTCCCCTGACAGTGCCTTTGCCAGGTATTTCCATATCCATCTTTACCGTGCGCGTTATCGTCTCGGAATAAATCAGCATAGTCGCAGGGTCTATCAAGCGCTCGCCTTCACCTTCAATTGCTACATCAGCCACATTCACTAAATCCCCGGCAAGACCTGCGCTTTCAACTATCTTCTCTTTAGTCATTTCTACCTGTTCCGCCAGTGTCTCCGCGCTCGTGTTGTAATCAAATGTGATTTTTATACATTCACTCCCGCCGCACTTCACCTTCTCAACAAACTTGAGCGCCGAGTAATAATATATCATCTCCCCAGTCGGCATGGGGTACTGCTCCACCATAATCCACATATCGCCGACGGCAGGCGTCAGCCCGATGAAATATCCTATCTTGCTGTTCCACTCCGCCATATCCTTGCCGACCAACACCTGTTCATCTTTCACCTCCGACAGTGCCTCCGCTGCTGATTCGGTCGTCATTTCCTTCAACTTTTCTATCAACTTATCATAGCCGCTGACAGACACAATCTGTCCATACTTGTCAACCTCATAAGTTATCTGAATGTCTTTCAGTAATGAAGAAACGGGATTGGGAAAATCTTTACCATCCCGCTTCACATCGGCTGATTTGAGTTTGTGGATAATTTTGCAGCCGTCATCGCTTTTATTTATCACGACATTTGTTTCCAATTCTGAAACGGTGGTATGCTGTTCAAACTCGCCCAGGGATTTAACTTCATTCACCTTGGCATTCACAGTGAATTTGATCCCGTCGGGAGGGGCGAATCTGAAAACAAATCCTTCAGGCTCAGTTTTCTCTTGTGGATAGACAGAATCGGATATGCTCAAAGACAGAACAACACAGATAAAAAAGCCCGCAAATAAGCGGGCGGCATGATGTTTTTCTTTGAACATAAAAAATAATATGCTGCTCATCAATATCATTTTGTGTTCAAACGAGTAATACCACACCCCCAAACAATTTTGGGGTGGCACAATGCTCATCCATTATTGATCTTTTTTCGCAGAACATTTTCAATCACAACTTCTTTCGGGATAAAAACAGGATACAGTTCAACAGAATCGTAATAGGTATCCATCTCAAACATACCTGCGCAGACATCGTTCAGGAGGCATATTTCGCAGCATTCAGCCTTGCCGTGGATGAAATCCGTCTGACGCACATATTCCTTCTCGTCAAGGAAATGGGTGATGCGTTCTTCGCCCTTGACAATCTTCCTGGTCTCGGTGGAACAATGTGCGTATTCCGCCATATAGCACAGGGGGACGCGCTCTACACGGAAGGTGCGCCCTGTGGAATCCATGAACTTCATCGCCTTATAGAGCGACACTTCAAAATCACGCATTTTCGGGATGGTATCACGGTTCTTGGATGCTCGGTTCATACGGGGGTCTATGTTGTTCCATACGATGTGTCTTACATGCGGGAAATTCTTCACTGCCCACTTTGCAGTTTTATCCAGATGATTGGCGTTGTAGCGGTTGATGACTGTGTTCACATCCGTCGGGATGTCAAATTCGGCGGTGTTCTCAAGAGTCTTGGTGATATTTTTAAGCGAATCGGGGTTTTCCGTTAAGAAGGTCTGAACCTTTTCAATGCAACTGTGTATGGAGACATTTATATGGTCTATGCCCGCATCAACGAGTTGCTTGAAGTAGTCGCGGTCGGCGGTCTTCTGACCGTTAGTAACCATGCGTATCTGAATATCCTTTGTTTTTCCGTAGGCGATGATGTCAGGGAGAATATCATTAAGAGTCGGCTCGCCCCCCGTAAAAATTACGCCGAAATACTCCTGCCCGACGAGGCTGTCTATCTGCTCTTTTGCCGAATCAAGATTAATTGTCGCTTCACGCTCAGGATTTGAGCAGAAACGGCAGTGCTGATTGCACAACCTTGTTACCTGAATATAGCCTATATTTGCCATAGCAGTTTCCTCAATCTGGTCTTCTTATGCAGGGCGCCTTGCGCACATACGCAGATGCCGCCCTGCAATTATATTTTAACAATTACTTTTTCCCTGTCAGGCTCAATTTGTTTGTAAAAGTAAGTCTGGCTTTTCAGTATCTCTGGATCGGTTATCTGATCGCCCGGTATCGCCGTGAGTTCGCCGGCACCTACTCTCTTCTCATACTGGTATTCCATTCCCTCGCAGATATACCAGTATCTACACTGCCGGCAGAAGGGTTTCTTCACCTTTCCCTTCCCATGCACATCAACCACTCTGCCATCCTCAACCTCGCGCGCCTTGAACTTGCGCACCACTCTCTTCAGTTGACCGCCCCAGTATAATATATCAGCGTAACTCTCATATCCTTCCATCACGCAGAACGGCGCCTGCCCTATCGTCATCATCACTTCGTCCTGACGCGCCAATTCTATTGACTCCACCGCAAACCTCATCGTTTCAGTGTAAATTGGCACTATAGTATCAAAATTATCCAGCGCGTTGCCTACGACATTAGGATAGGAGAAGATCATCCTGAGGGGATGGTAAGAGAGCAGCAGGCGCGCCAGTTCCGGCAGATGCGGCGCGCCCGGGCGGGTGATCACGGTGGAGGTGCTGAAGCGTCTGCCAAGTTCTGCAAGGTTATCCATAGCGGCGCGCACCTGGTCATAACTGCGCTTGCTGGCTGTGAGAAGATCGTGTATTTCCGCTGTGGGACCGTGCAGTGAGAGGCAGATTTCAGTAAGCCCAGCCTCTACGGCGTCTCTTGCAAAACTTTTGTTGCTCAGCATCCTGCCGTTTGTTGTCAGGAATATCGTCTTGAAACCCATTGTGCGCGCATACAGCACGATCTCAATAAAATCTTTCCTGATGGTCGGTTCACCGCCGAGAAAGGTGATATGATCGTAGCCGCTCTGCCTGAATGAGAGTATTTCCTCTTTCACTTTCTCAAGCGTCAGGCATCCCATCAATTCCTTCAGGTAGAGCCGCCTGTTTTCTCCTTCACCGCAGAACAGGCAGTTGTTGTTGCAGGGGTAGCCGAGATTTATCTCAATTCTGTTTGCCATTTTATAAAAATTAAGGATTCAGGATTCAGGGAAAAACATTCACTTAAAATTTCCCTTAATTCTTGCTGCTTAATCCTTAATCCTGTTTTACAGGTTCCATAATCTTGAATCCGAAATTGCGCACATAGTTGATATGCATTCCGCGGCAGTCATCGTAATGCACACATTCCTTGCAGCGCAGGCTCCGCGTGAAATACCCATCTGTTATATAGTATTTTGTAAAGCGGAAAATCTCCATTTTTCCGTTTTCGCCGAGCACATTCATATCAAGAATTTTTCCGTCATCCCACACAGGACTTGCCGGGGCAAGGCAGGGCGCAATGTTCCTTACCGGCACACCACTGAACCGACTGCCATTGAAAATCTCTTTCAAAGGGACATCGTTCACAGTCGCCTTGGAAAGCAGTTCGTAACTCTTATGCGATAGTATGAACTTCTCGGGCGCCCCTTCAACAACCGCCGCATTGTCATCAAGCCACTTCCGCGTTGAAGTGTTTATCTGAATTTCAACGCGTGAATCACCCGCAGCGGCGAGCACCCTGTCAATGTCCTCTCCCCGTCCGACCACCACGCGTTCAAGATTTTCAAGTGAGCGCAAAAATCCCTCCGCCCCTTCATAAGAAGCAAGTTCCAGTATCCACCTTCTGAGATCAGTGGGGGTAATTTTCTTCATCGCATTGCCCGCATCTTCCGCGTTGTCAGCACGCAGCCAAAGCACTTTTCCATCTGTCATCTCGGACTTGAGCGCACCGAGTTCCTCATCCTCGCCGTTGAGTTTGATGATTTCATATTCACCCGCATCTACGATGTCCTTCAGCCGCATGAGGACCTTGCAGAAATTCTGGACGAAGCAGTGCCTGCATCTTTCGCCAACACACAGAAGGGGCTGCTTGTCCTGAAGGTAGGGGTCAAAAAGTTCTGTGTGCCTGCCGTTGACCTCATCGTATAATTTTTTCGGATCCTGGATAAGTTTTTCAAAATCTTCAAGAAAATAGACTGGGAAACGGTTGGTCCAGACAAACAGCGATGGATCATCCGCCATCTGGAACGCCTTTCTCAGCCCTGGCAGCGCCTCTTCCACATCGTAAAGCAGAATATCCTTGTTTTCAGGATATGCCCGCCCGTAAGGGCTGATCTGAAGCAGATCAAACTCCCGTATGCCGAGGGCGATGAAATATTCCATAATGTCAGACAGGTGTTTCACATTGAGGCGGTTTATCACAATATCAATGTTTACGATGCACCTGCCACTGTTGAGCAGATTCAGCAAGCCTTTTCGGGTCTGCTCAAAGGCGCCGGAGACGCCGACGAGGCGGTCATGCAGTTCCGGTGTGTGCCCATGAATGGAAAAGGTTGCTTCTGTCAAGCCGGCATCAAGGGCGCGCTTGCAGAACGACCTGTAAGAGAACATCCTGCCATTAGTGATGCACTGCACGCCTTTGTAGCCGATAGAGCGCCCGTATTCAATGAAATCTGTGAAGTTCGGGTGTATGGTGGGGTCTCCGCCGCTGAGTATCAACCGCTCGCCGCCCAACTCCAGACCGCGGCGGATTTCCTTCTTCACTTCCTCAGCAGGCAGGATCGTCCCATCCTGCATATCGGTATCAAGGCAAAAAAGACACCTGTTGTTGCACGCCTTAGTGAGCCGCACCCAGTGTCTTTTCTCTAATATCGCCTGTTCTTTAACTGCTTCCTTTGGCTCCACGCTTTTCAAACCACCAGGTTAATAAATATAAAAGTATCAGCACTGCAAAGATAAGAGGGATGTATATCGGGATGCCGAAGATGCGGCTTCCCAATAAGTTCGTAGTCTGGTTTTCTTTCGCGCTCGTCGTTCCCTGACCTGTCTTGCCCTGCGGCGCGCCGGTCTTCGGCTGCCCCTTCGGGATCGTGCTCTGAATAACTTTGCCGTTCACAACGCGGCATTCTTTATACGCCCTCTTCAAGTTTTTAAAAATCTCGGTTTTCTTCCCTTCGTTCCTGTGGATGATGTCCACAAACGCCTTCAGCGCCTTGTCCTCTTCCTCTGCAAAACGAGTGTTCTTTTCTTTCCTGTATAGGATGTCAAACAATCTCGTTTTCTCATAGGCAGGACTCTTCTTATCCTTCTGTCTTAGAAAGACCTGTATAGTGTTGTCTATATTTTTATTATAAAGAAAAAAAATAATTTCTGCTTCCGCATATTTATAATCCTTAATCTTCCACTCCCCCACGAAAGCGTCTCCAAGGATGTGGGGCTTCAACAGTTTTTTTACACCTGCGCGGGCAAGATCATCTACGCACCTGTTATCAATAATCATCTTGGGGTCGGGAATAAGAGCCTCACCGCCCCTGACAACACGAGGCAGCATCGTAAAAGAAAACAGTAAAACAACAACACAGCAGCGGGCGAACACATTCTCAACCTTGAATTTCATATCAGCCTCCTTTTCCTTAGTTTATATTAATTTGCGCATTAAATATTTTTATTTTAGCGAACAGTGCTCAGCGATCAGTGATTAATCCTGATCGCCGGTAACTGATAGATGATAGACGCCATTTTCCCCGATTACCATGTTTGACACAGATTCAGTAACAACAACGCCGTCAAGTATCACCGAATCTTCTACAATTACCGGTTTTTCCACTTTCGCCCCCTGACCCAGAACACTGCGCACGAGCCGCGCCTTCGGATGCACCGCCGCACCATCTCCAATCGCAAACTCTTTCCCCTCCGCCCCAAGATACCTTAAATTGCACTTCAGAAGATCATCGGCGCTGTTAAGATTCGCATCCCAGTCCAGTTCACCGCCGCAGACAACCTCACCGCCGCCATCTATCAACTCCTGGATTGAATCCGTTATCTCGTATTCATCCCTCACAGCGCTTCGCCCTGTCCTGCGCACGGCATCAAATATCGCCTCGCTGAAAAAATATACTCCTACACCGCGCCGTCGGCTGATCATCTCCTGCGGCTTCTCAACCACTCGCTCAACCCGCTCTCTATCATCCACCACAACCGCAAACCCTTCGCGAAACGCCTTCTCATCATCCTCCTCAACCGCCACCACCACCGCGCTGACTTCAAACGACCTGTCGGCTGCACTTTCAAGCCGTGCGCCATAGATAAATATATCCCCTAAAAAAAGCATGAAGGGCGTGTGTATAACGCCATCAAGCAGACCAAGCGCATGCGCTGACCCCATCGGCTCGGGCTGCACAAGATAATTCAAGTTTATCCCGGCGTACTCCGCACCGAGCCTCTGGCGCACAATATCCCCGTTCTCGCCGACAACAATATGAATCTCACCTATCCCCAACCGCTTCGCTTCCACCAACTGATGTTCAATGATACTTCTCTCACCGACCGGAAGCAGGCATTTCGGCATCTTCTCATCCAGCTTCATAAAACGGGAAGATGTCCCCCCGGCAAGTATCGCACCTGTCAGCATCTTCTCTTTTTCCCGTCCCGATCTCTCCATGCCTTGCTGTAAATAATTATTTTAAGAAGGGGCGCATCGCTATGCGTCTCTGCCTCTATCCTCCAATACGCAAGATCGTCAGATTCTGCATCTTCCCCGCTTCCTCCGGTGTCTGAAGTAAAATTACATAATCACCGCTTACCCCAAGCCCCCTCAGAGGCTTATCGCTCACATATTCCCCCTTATTGACTGGGTTCTGGGGATCAGTGAAATCAACGATCTCAACCACATACTCCCCTTTTGGCTCTTTCTGCCTCAGGCGCGTAACATAAGCGGCACTGCCATTCAGCGACATATCAAACTGCATGCCGAGACGGGATGTCAGCGATCCCGCCTTAACCGGCTGTGATGGATCGGAAATATCATATATCTTTAACATGGGAAGCGGCTCACTGCCCTTGTAACCAGGTCCGACATCGGGCGAAACGAGCAAATACTTGCCATATCCACCTACCAGGGGATTAACAGACGGTCCTGTTTCAGATAGTTTCTGTCCCTGTCCGCCGCCGTCAGGCATCTCCGGGGGACTTGCACCGAGTTCAAAAATGTCAATGCTTCCAACTTCATCAGGGTTTTTCGGATCGGCTGCATCTACAACACGAAGATACGGCATTATCGCAGCAAAGACATGTCCGCCATACTGCCATACCAAACCGCCCGTTGTAAACATTGTGCTCTCCACCACAGGGGCTGATGGGTTGGATACATTCAGAATCACAAGTCCTTTGTCCCGCTGTGAAAGATACGCATATTTCCCTTTAACTGTGAGTGAAAAAACCGGCGAACTCAGATCATACTTGCCGATAAGTTTGGGCGCGGCAACATCGCTCAAATCAACTATTAGAAGCGAATCGCTGCCCTCGCCTTTGCGGTCAGCCGCTATATACAGATACCTCCCGCTCAGATACGCCCTGTCACCATTGACAATGCCCTCGTAATCCACAAGGTAAACAGGGGATTTCTTCGGAGCGAAGGGATCAGTGAAATCAACTATCTGGAACATGGGCGACTCACCGCCTGCGCTCACTACCACTGCATATTTGCCGGCGATGAACACCTTGTAGCCTGCGACTTCAAGTTCAGTGGTGGAAAGAAGTTTCAATGATTTTTCCGTTGTAACCGTATCAGGAACATTAATGGTAACTGTGTCATATTGTATTGTTTCGCCGTCGCTCACTTCAAGTTGAAAACCATAAGCGCGGCTCTGGGTCGGCGCAAAATGCGCCTTGCTTTTATCCGCATCCTTGAGTTCTACGCCCGGTCCGATTATCTGTGTCCATTTGTAAGACAACGGGCTGCCTGATGTGCTCTCACTGCCGCTGCCATCAAGTTCCACCTCTGCGCCTATTCCTGAAACCCTGTCTATGCCTGCATCGGCTGCAACCCACCTTTCAGCAGGCTTTATGGCAACCTCAACTTTAACGGTATCGCTGGCTGCGCCGATAACCCCCACAGTGCCGGTCGCCGCCTCGGGCGGCGGTGCTTCAACTACTGGTTTCGGTTCCGGAATTTCACCGGTGAATTTAGAAAGAGGTATCGGGTCTGCACCGGCATATACCAGTTCAGGTTCTCCGCCGATTTCAGCAGGCACGACCAGTTGCACAGGTCTGTCCTTCAAAATTATCAAATTTATATCCTGCTGATGCACAGGATCCCCTATTACCGCTACTGGAGTATAGACTGCGAGTTTTATCTTCACTTCCCCCGGAGTGAGGCCATAGATTGTTAGAGTGATCTCGTCATTCTCGCCCTTCTGCACTGCGGCATCCAGCCCCTTAACTTCAGGGTTCATCCTGAGTGTCGCTGCATCACGCGAAACTTCCAGCGTAGTCTCCCCGCCCCCTGGAACCGGGACAGTTACACCATAAGCGCCGGCGTTTCCACACTTCGCCGCTCCCTCTGCTGTTGAATAATTAAAAATCACCTTTAGGACACCCTCTTTTTTCGGCGGCGGCTT
>JBFMBQ010000507.1:0-3981 GCA_040755115.1 bacterium | reverse complement strand
ACTGCGCTGAGGAATAATTCTCACAGGAATTCACACCGTATAAGAGGAAATAATATTTATTGCCATTGACTAACGGCGCGCCCGTTGATGGGTCTTTCTTCACCAGACATTCAAGTGCAGCGTTATTAGCCGAAACATTACATACCAGACCAGTAGGATTTTTGCGCGGGTCAAGTATATTGCTTGGGCTGTCTTTCTGCATCATCAACACATATCCGACAAGGTCATTCGGGTCGGGCGGATCGTTCTGGAACGGATCGGTGCAATTGGGACCAACATTGTAATTCCCTGTAATTCTGCTCCAGGATACTTTACACACATTACCTTCCGGCGGAGCATCTATACTTATCGTATCTGGGAACTTCGGATAACAACTATCACAAATATCTGTAACGAATATTTTCTTCACAAAAATCATGTTCTCGCAGCCGCCGTCGGGGAAACCGCTTGAATTGGATGCGCCGCCGTTGCTCGGGCATCCTCACAAAACCTTGCTTCAATTTTTATGCCAACATAAAATTGGCTTTTTTACTGGATTTTTTCGTGCCTGTAATACAAAAATATATGACAAAAAAGCCACACCTGTGACAAAAAAATCACAAAATCTTCAAGTAAAAAAGAGTGAGGTTTTTAACTGGACTTGTGTATTTCCAAAGAATTACTATGGAAACGGTGTTGAAGCCCGTAACACAACAGCAGTTGTAAAGAGGCTGGATTTACAGAAAGTTGCATGATAAAATTTCAAGAATAAAGAGTTTATGATGTTGTGGAAACATTGATCTGAACATTGTTACGCTGCCTAATTCAACCCGAATTTAATTGAAACACAGGAGAGTAATAGATGTCCTTCAACACGAAACTGATAAACCTTCTAAAAACCGACCCTCGCTTCGTTGACGATGAAGGCGAACTCGTCCTTGCCGCCGTGCAGGACGCCGCATGGAAAACCGACCGCGATCTCGTCAAACTGCTCCTCTCCGACAAAGAAATAAAAGCGAAATTTTTTGAAGAAATTGAAGGGCACTGGATTTTCAACATCAACACCTTCATTGACTATATCTCGCAGAAGAATTTTCTGGACAACTCCTACACGCGCTTTCGCAACCGCATCGGTCTGACCATCGGCGGCAAATACTTGCGCGAGCGCGGCGAAGTGGCACTTGTTTGGCCCTATAAAGATTGCTATCTGGAAGGCGGGCAGACGAAAGAAGAAGAAAAGCGCAAGGAGATTTTCTTCAATGAAATTCTTGCACAGGATGAAATCAACCGCCTGCTCGATCCCAAAGTGCTGACTAACTTCACGCGCTACACGGCTAAAGGCAAACAGCCCGTAAAAGACTTCAAGTGCGATGAGGACGGCGGCATACGCGAAAACCTGATTATCAAAGGCAATAACCTGCTCGCCCTGCATACGCTCAAAACACAGTTTCGCGGACATGTGAAGTTGATTTACATTGACCCGCCTTATAATACGGGGAATGATGATTTTAAGTACAACGACAACTTTCACCATTCAGCATGGTTGACTTTTATGAAAAATCGCTTGGAAGTCGCAAAAGAATTAATTCGAGATGATGGCGTTATTTTTATTAATTGCGATGACAATGAACAGGCATATCTGAAAATCCTGATGGACGAAGTATTTGCTGTTGAAAATTTCGTTGCAAATTTTATTTGGAATCACCGAAAGTCGAGCCAAAACGATATTGATGTTTCTCTGTCCCATAATTACGTACTTTGCTATGCCAAAAATCGCGACAAGTTTAGACTAAATTCATTGGATATAGATGAAGAAAAATTTAGTAATCCAGATAACGACCCTAAAGGTGATTGGGTTACTGATCCGATGGATGCCGCCGGTATAAGAGAAAACCTGATGTATGGTATAACAAACCCAAATACCGGCGAAACATATTACCCGCCGGAAGGACGCCACTGGCGATTTACTCAGGGGAAATATGAGGAATCCCTTAGAGTAGGCAGGATTGTTTTTGGAAAAACAGGTAAAGGCAGACCGCAGTACAAACGTTACAAATTTGAAGCAAAAGAACGTGGTAAAAACCCTTTTACAATATGGGATGATATTGGCACTGCAACAGAAGCCACCAAGAATCTGATGAAATTGTTTAATACGAAGGATGTGTTTTCTACACCCAAGCCAGAGAGTCTACTGGAACGGGTTATTCATTTAGGCACTCAAGAAGGCGATATTGTCCTTGATTTCTACCTCGGCTCTGGCACAACCGCCGCTGTCGCACACAAGATGGGCAGGCAGTATATCGGCATAGAGCAAATGGATTATATAGAGACAATTCCTGTCGAGCGCTTGAAGAAAGTGATAAAGGGCGAGCAGGGCGGCGTCTCCAAATCCGTCAACTGGCAGGGCGGCGGCAACTTCATCTACTTCGAACTTATGAAATACAACGAAGCCTTCATGGAGCGCATCCAAGAGGCGAAGTCCGGCAAAGAACTGTTGAAAATCTGGAAAGACATGTCGGAAGACTCATTCCTGAACTGGTATATCAACCCATCAATGCCCGAAGAAGCGGTCAAAGATTTTGAAGCGTTGGGCAAGGAAGAGAACGGACTTGAAAAACAAAAATGCCTTCTGGCGGAACTGTTAGACAAGAACCAGTTGTATGTGAATCTCACCGAGATAGATGATGCGCAATTTGGGGTGAGCAAAGAAGACAAGGCATTAAACAAGGCATTTTATGGAGACAGCCAATGAGCGAGCAGGATATTCGCTGGATACAACGATACAAACATTTTATGCAAGCCTTCGGGCAGTTGGAAAAAGCCGTTGAACTTTCTGAACAGCGCCCGCTTACCGAACTTGAGGAGCAGGGGATGATTCAAGCATTTGAATACACTCATGAACTGGCTTGGAATGTCTTGAAGGATTTTCTTGAAAGCCAGGGGTTGCGTAACCTCTACGGTTCAAAAGACACCACACGCGAGGCATTTAAAAGAGGGCTCATTGAAAACGGCGAGGTCTGGATGGATATGATCAAAAACAGAAATCTTACTACTCACACATACAATGGTGAAATCGCACAGAAAATTGTTCGCGCTATAATTGAGAATTACCGCACAGAATTCAAGCAACTTATTGATAAACTGAAACCTCTCGCTGAAGAAGGTCAGTCATGAAGTTCGGTTTGAAAGAAACCACCATCCAGCAGATTCAGTCCGTCCTTGCCGGTCACCCGCAGGTGGAAAAGGCTGTTTTGTACGGCTCGCGCGCAAAAGGCAACTGCAAACACGGTTCCGATATAGACCTGACGCTCCTCGGCGGGGATGATTTGACTCTCAAAGTGCTTTACCGGATCATGGATGAGATTGACGACCTGCTTCTGCCTTACACATTTGACCTATCCATCTTTCATCAAATCAGCGACCCTGATGTGATTGATCACATACGGCGCGTCGGCGTTGTGTTCTACGAGAAAGCGACGGAGACATCGCATGCATGAGCAATTCCTCTACGAACGACTTGACGCCGCTGCCAGCATGGGCTTTCTCAAAAAGGAAGTACCTGACAGTGTGGCGCAGAACCTGAACCCCAAATATGAACTTCGCCCATATCAAATTGAAGCCGTTGCGCGCTTTTTCCATTGCTACAATAACGACTTTCCCAACAAGACTTATCCACTGCACTTTTTATTCAACATGGCGACGGGAAGCGGCAAGACGCTCATTATGGCGGGGTTGATTCTGTATCTCTACGAGCAGGGATACCACAACTTCCTTTTCTTCGTCAATTCCACGAACATCATAGAAAAGACCAAAGACAACTTTCTCAATCCCGCCTGCATCAAATATCTCTTCAACAATGACATTCACATCGGCAATCGCCGCGTGCGCGTCGCTCCTGTGGAAAACTTTGAAGCGATCAACCCCGTAGATATCAACATCTGCTTCACCACGATTCAAAAACTTCATTCCGACCTGACCAGCGAGAAAGAAAACGCGCTCACC
>JBFMBQ010000506.1:0-4371 GCA_040755115.1 bacterium | reverse complement strand
TGGGAATTATTCTGGACATTTATGGAGTCTATTATTTGCCGCACTTCGTCCTGGGACAGAACAACAGGCAGCCTCTTTTTTAAGCGGGGCAGTTTAATGTGTTCACACGGATTTTCACGGAGTAAATTTTCCTGCATAAGATATTTAAATGTTGATTTAATTGTTGCTATCTTGCGGGAAATCGTCCTGTATGAATTTCTGTTCTCAAGCAAATAATCAATCCAACTCTTTATTATTTCGGGCGAGATATTATTTATCAGGATTTCATCATTCTGGGGATTTTTATTTATAAACTCACGGAATTTTGACAGATCAAACCTGTATGCCTCTATAGTCCGGGAGGAATAATTATTCCTTCTCAGATTGGAAAGGAACAGTTTTTCAGCCTCTTCTATGTTCACATTTAAAAAATCCAGATATTGAGTGTAATAATCGCTCTTTATTTCTGCGGTATGAACGGGATTAGAGGGATTATGATTGGTTAATGTGAAAAATACATTGTTTTATAACTTTTTTCTGTGAAATTCGTGTGCCACTCCCAAACGAGTTTTGGGGGCGCCACAACACAGAAGCGGAGGCGCTTAGCCGTGCGCCCCTACTTTTACGCGGACTTATGGACAAACACATATCTGTTAATTATAATCAAAGCATAATTATGTGGTATCGGTTTCAAAATCCAACCAAAACGATAAATCAACATTTTTGCACTTAGAAAAACACTTTACAATAAAATAACATCGGTTTCATGTGAAACAAAACATTGAAACTGTAAGAAACGAGGACTCCCCTTAATTATTCTATAAGTCTTGTAAAAGGAGAAAACGATGAAAAACTACAAGAGTAGAAAATCTTTTTTATTTGCTCTTATGGTTGTGGTTGCTCTATTTGTTGTATTGTCAGCGGGCAAAAAAGTAGTTAGAAGCCAGGCGGAAACGACAGAAGGCGATGCCATAAGCATACTTAAGGAAATAAAGAGTAAATATATATGTATGAATACCGGACTGACGATTGATGAATCGGCAAGCGGCAGTGCGTTATGCTCGGACGGGGAAAAGGTCGTGAGGTATGTGCAGAAGATGATAGAGGGCGGATGGACGCGGGAAGAAATTATGGATATCTTTAATATGCTGAAAATGGGTCAATCGCTTAAATCTCTTTTTGTTGAGACCCGCATGCCTTCTTGTGCCGAAAAAGATAAGTTAAAAATGGATTTGTTCCTTATGTCCTATTGCCCTTACGGTGTCAGATATGTAACAGATACCCTGTCTGAAATGGTCAATGAATTCGGCGACAAGTTAGAAGTGCATCCATATTACATTATGCAGAAGGCGGAAGACGGGCAGTTAAATGCAATGCACGGGCAGCCCGAACTGGACGGCAATTTGCAGCAAATATGCGTCAGGGAAAAATGGGGAACGGACAAATGGTTGAAATATATGCAATGTTTTGCAGAAAACATTTATGGACAGCCCGATGAGAAACTGAAAAAAGATTGGACCTTTTGTGCCGGCGAAGCAGGAATTGAGGTTGACAAAATGAAGGCATGTTTTGAAAAAGAGGCGACGACATTAGCGGAAAAGGACCTTGAAATGTTAAGTAAATATAAGGCTTACAGTTCTCCCACTGCTGTTTATGATTGCAATATGGCGTTGCCTGGATTGCTTCCTTATATGAAGTTTAGACCTGCACTTTGCGGTGTGGTTTTGCGAGGAAAGGATTTTAATTGTATGTAATTATAATCTCATTGCGTTGTTGTGTTAATTGAACGCATCGTTATTTTTCCCTGGATTATTCACAGGATGGACAGGATTTACAGGATGTAAGGGCGGGTTTGAAACCCGCCCCTACATGGTGAATAAATTACATAAATAAGCCATTAAAACGCAAAAACACCAATTTTCACAAAATATCTTATATATTTTTTTGTTTTCGCTGTTTTTTAGCAAGAAATCAGTTATAAAAGCGAACTATAAAAGATGCAACCGAAATATTTAGATTTGTTGCAGAATGGTCGGTTTCAGGCGCGAGTTGATGAAGCATGGGAAATGTTGCGTTCTTGCGCATTATGCCCGCGCGAATGCGGTGTTGACAGGTTATCCGGTGAACGCGGAGTCTGCGGCGCAGGACTTGACCCAGCCGTGTCAAGTTACAACGAACACCACGGAGAGGAACCCCCAATATCGGGCTTCAGAGGGTCGGGGACCATTTTCCTGACACATTGTAATTTAAAGTGCCTCTTCTGTCAGAATTATCCTATCAGCCATCTCGGAAACGGCAATGAGGTCTCGTGCGAGCGGCTTGCAAAAATGATGCTCGCACTTCAAAGGCGCGGTTGTCATAACATCAACTTTGTTACCCCGACACATTACATGCCGCAGATATTAAAGGCGCTTCACATTGCGGCAATAGATGGATTGAATATCCCGCTTGTCTATAACTGCGGCGGCTATGAATCCCTGCGGGCTATAAAAATTCTGGATGGCATAATTGATATTTATATGCCGGATATGAAATATTCTGAAAGAAAAAACAGCGAAAAATTCTCAAAGGCGCCGGATTACTTTGAGCGCGCTTGTGCGGCTCTTGAAGAAATGCACTCACAGGTCGGCGTATTGCAACTGGACAGCGAAGGCATTGCAGTGAGCGGGCTGCTCATCAGGCATCTCGTGATGCCGTCCGACATCGCCGGATCTGAAGCCGTGCTGAATTTTATCGCAAAGCGGTTATCGCCGGACACTTATGTGAGCGTTATGTCCCAATATTTCCCCGCATATCGCGCATTTGAATTCCCTGAAATAGCAAGGCGCATAACAGACGCCGAATATTCAAAAGTTGTCGATATCGCTGAAAAGTTAAACCTCACACGCGGATGGATTCAAGGACACCTGGAACATAGGCTATGATAAAAATGTCAAAGTTCAAATGAAAAATATTTATCCACTAATTTCACGAATTTTCACGAATTGTAGGGCGCGGTCTCCGCACCGCGCCGATTAATTCGTGTAATTAGTGGATCATCTTTTCTGTCATTTGTTTTTAACATTTGAAATTAATCGTTAGTGTCCTGGCGGTGAATTTAATGTTATAATCTGTCTTGATTTATAAAATGACTGAAATAACACCTAACAACACCGTATTCGTTATCTTTTCCTTTGAGGGACCTGATCCGTATTCGCAGGCAGGCGGGCTTGGCACGCGTGTTCATAACCTTGCGGAGGCGCTCGCCGAGCAGGGCTTTGAAACACACCTTTTTTTCATCGGCGCTCCTGAATTGCCGGGCGAAGAGAGAAGGGCAGGGGGCAGGTATGTGCTTCATCGGTGGTGCCAGTGGATAAGCCGCTATCATCCGAACGGCGTCTATGACGGCGAGGAAGGAAAGGTGAAGGATTACGCGGCAAGCGTGCCCGCTTATGTCAGAAACGAGATAATCCTCAATGCGGCGAACCGGAACAAACTGACCGTTGTTATGGCGGAGGAATGGCAGACCGCTGACGCCCTTATCGCGCTCAGCGACCAACTTTATGCCGACGGACACCGCAGCAGGACGCTAATGCTATGGAACGCAAACAATATTATCTCCTTTCACAGGATCAACTGGGGTCGCTTATCTTATGTAGCCATCATCACGGCGGTCAGCAAGTTTATGAAACATCTCTTGTGGCAGATGGGAGTGAATCCGGTTGTTGTCCCCAATGGTATTCCTGCGCGGATGTTAGAGCCGCTGGACAAAAAACAGGCAAAATCCCTTAAAGACGCCCTCCAGAAACACGGAAAAGAATTGCTCCTGTTGAAGATAGGACGCTTTGACCCGGCGAAACGGTGGCGGATGGCGGTAGAGGCGGTCGCAGGCTTGAAGAAAGCCGGCATCGCCCCGCTCTTTATCATCCGCGGCGGCATTGAGCCGCACGGAAACGAGATTTTAGCACTTGCAGGGTCATTGGGTTTAACTGTGGAGGATGTTTATCTTAACGGTGGCGGTGTTGATGATTGCATCGCAGCGTTGAGGGATGCGCCTCGTGCGGATATACTGCATCTGAAATTCTTCCTGCCGGAACTCTTCGTCCGCCTGCTATACAGGGTATGCGACAGCGTATTCGCAAACAGCGGGTTTGAGCCGTTCGGGCTGGTCGGTCTTGAGGTTATGGCGTCCGGCGGCATCGCATTCACGGGCGCGACGGGCGAGGATTATGTTGTGCCCTTCGTCAATGCCGTATCTGTTGAAACCGACGATTATAACGAAATATTGTCTTACCTCTTGTATCTGCACCGTCATCCGGAGTTGCGGGAGAAGATAAAAAGAGAGGCGCATAAGACCGCTTCATCTTATTCATGGGACAGGGTCGTTCATAATCTCCTGCGGCGGATTGAGTT
>JBFMBQ010000505.1:0-13239 GCA_040755115.1 bacterium | reverse complement strand
GGTAGATAAAAATAATTATTTATACTTTGGCACTACATTTTGAGGAATTTTATCTTGGATCACCAAAAAACCCAGTGTTTATGTGGGGTCAGTTGTAAAATTAATGGAGAAACTGTAGAAGATGGGTTAATCTGTGGTTTCATGTCTTTTTCAACAGCCTGTTGAATTGGGAATTGAGATGGCTCGCTTCCTTTGAATTAAATTTTCTTGCAAAGACATAAAGAAATTCGTAAGTAAGATCTGCGTCCATCTGTGTTCATCTGTGGTTCCAAATTCTTTTTGCCTTTTCACTGCGCTGGACTGGTTTCAATTGCGCCAAAACTGCATTTATGTATGCATAGCCCGCACCCGCGGCACTGGTCTGGATCAATCAAAATGTCATCGTTCTCTTTAGATATTGCAGGGCAGCCGATTTTAAGGCATACGCCGCACATCTCGCATCTTGAAGAGATTATCACCGAGTGCGGTTTTTTTATTCTGTAAAAAAGCGGGCACGGGGCAGATGAGATAATCAGGGAAAGTTCGCTTGTTGTTACTTCGCGTGCGATTATTTTTCTTGATGCGCGCTGGTCGTAGGGATTGATAGTGAAGACCCTTTTAATGCCCATACTGTGCGCAAGCCTCTCATAATTGAGTTTCCGTGTCTTTTCGCCGCCGAGTGTTATACCGGTGCCGGGGTGCATCTGTCCGCCTGTCATTGCTGTGGTGTGGTTATCAAGAATGACCACAGTGCCTGTGCTCTGGTTGTAGGCGTGATTCAACAGTGCGGTGATGCCGGAGTGCGTGAAAGTGGAATCGCCGATGACGGCGATTGCCCTGCGTTCGGCAGCGGCGCCGGATGCCTCGTAGCCGTGTGAAGCGCCGACACCTGCGCCCATGCAAATATCAAAATCCATCAGGTTAAGCGGCGGATAGAAGCCGAGCGTGTAGCAGCCGATGTCGCCGAAGACGGTCAGGTTCATGCCCTTTATGAGGTGAAAGAAAGCGCGGTGGGGACAGCCTGCGCACAGTATCGGCGGGCGCGAGGGCAGTCTCATCTGCGCGCCTGTTTTTTTTCTGCGTGTTGCTTTCAGGCGATCTTTAATTGTGTCTGTGTTCAGTTCGCCGCAGCGGGGCAGTTTATCTTTGCCTGTTACCTTTATGCCCAGAGCGCGTATCTGCTCTTCAAGGAAGGGTTCAAGTTCCTCTATTACGATAATTTTTTTTACTTTTGCAGCGAATCGGCGTATTAACTTTTCCGGCAGCGGGAAGGTCATGCCGAGTTTCAGGAACGAGGCATCAGGGAAGGCTCCGCGTGCGTGCTGGTAAGCGATGCCGCTCGTGATGATGCCGAGTTTTTTATCGTTCCAAATCATAGTATTGAAGGCAGAGGTCTCGTTGTAAGAGCGGAGTTGTTTTATTTTTTCAATGAGGATTTTGTGGCGCACCCGTGCGTTTGAGGGGAGCATTACTCTTTTCGGCGGGTCATTGATGAATTTCCTTTTTCTAACCGGGCGGGGGCGGTCTGTGTGGACGGTTGTTCTGGTGTGGCAGATGCGCGTGGTGAGCCTGATCAGAACAGGGGTATCAAATTCTTCGCTCAATGCGAAGGCAGCGAGTGTGAAGTCTTTTGCTTCCTGGCTGTCGGATGGTTCAAGCATTGGAACTTTCGCGAGGGGGGCGAAGCGGCGGTTGTCCTGCTCGTTCTGCGAACTGAAGACTTCGGGGTCATCGGCGGAAACGATGACGAGACCGGCATTCACACCGATATATGGCAGGGTCATGAAAGGATCAGCGGCTGCATTGAGACCGACATGTTTCATAGAGACGATGGAGCGCAGACCGCCGAGCGCTGCGCCGACAGCGGCTTCAAGTGCGGTCTTCTCGTTCACCGCCCATTCGGAATGTATGGTTGGATATTGAGCGCAGAATTCAAGGATTTCGGTGGCAGGTGTTCCGGGATAGGAAGTTGCAAAGCCCGCGCCGCCCTCATAAGCGCCGCGTGCTACAGCCTCGTTACCGCTCATCAGTTTTTTCATTGTTTATTCAGTTTGCAATGAAACAATGATAACTCCATGTTAATATCACCTCAAGCGAATGCAATAAAAAGTATCCCGATAAAGATCAGTATTGATGCAAACAGTTTCGGGCTTCCCTGCGGCTCTTTCAGCACTGTGATCCCGAGTATCACAGAGATAACGACGCTGAAATTCCGCAGCGGGGCGATGTAACTGACATTGCCGAGCGTGAGCGTGTAGAGGACGATAAAATATGCAAGCCCGATGAGCACTGCTGATATTATTATGTCGCTGAATGCAACTTTGTCGTTTACAAGAGATGAACGCAACGCACTCCACGCACCGCAAATTACAAGCAGGAGCAAAAAGACAATTACGCTCGTAACCGTTATGAACTCAAACGCGCCGAGTATGCCGCCTTTCCCCTTGCTGAATTCTTCAGTCCCCAACTTGCCGAAAATATGGTAAAACGCAATATTGACGCCGGTGATCAGCGACAGAACGGATGCGCGGCTGCGAATCGCACGCAACGGCTTCAGGAGATCGTTCAGACGGATAGAGGTTGAATTCACAAAATATACACCCGCTGCGAGCGAGGCGATCCCTAACCCGCCGGCGAGCGAAATCTTTTCATTCACCCATGGCGACACCGCCATTATAGTCAAAAAGAGCGGCGCCGAGCCGCGGCTCAATGGATACACAACAGATAAATCGCCCGCCTCATAAGCAAGTGCGAGCGTGATGATGTAAAGTGTCATAAAGACGCTCTCAATGAATACGAGCAGCCAGCCTCGTGCACTTATACCGCTGAGGTCGCCCCATACATACATCACGACGCACGGGAAAAGGCACAATATCCCGAGCACAAAATTCACCCACAGTGAAAACGCCATCGCATGACCGCTGCGCTTCATCAGAAAATTCCATATTGAATGAAAAACTGCAGATAAAAGAACAAGCGCAATTGCGAGGGGATTCATTATAAAAATTGTATAGACTACAGGTTTCAGGAGTTTGCGCAAGGTGCAAAGTGCATGTAGCGTAAATTTGTAAGACGGTAGACGGTAGAAGTGAGATGATTTTTAATCGTCTCCCATCTCCCGTTTCACATCTCCCATCACCTTAACTTCAACCTGAAGTCTGACGCCTGACGCCTATTTCAACCTTGATGCGCAGAAGTCAACCATCTTCTGTGTCGCCCGGGAGAACTCATCCGCCGTGGCTAACACTGCGGGATGCGTGTTGAATTCCTCATGCGTGTAGCCATCCGCATCATAAGCGCGCCTGAAATATTCAAGTCCCATTAGTTTATCAATTACATCTTCAGGGACATCTTCTTTACATGCTTCTGGGTCTAATTCAATGTGATCTACTTCCTTAATTGTTGCCTCAATAAACGGCGGCGGGCAGGTGAAAACGAGCGGTGCGCCTGCAAGTTTTTCAAGATGCCATACACGCTTCTCGCCGTTCACCGTGGGGCTTACCCTTATTGAGCACAGGAGCATCTTGCTCGGATAACCTTCCTCGTTCAGCATTCTTATTGCTTTTTTCAAAAGAGCAATTTCCGCCCATCGGTAGTCCGTTTCGGTCAGATTCATTCCCTTTTGATCTGCCTCCTTCTGGAAATTGCCGAGAAGTGTGTAGCGTGTTGACATGTGAGTGATAACTGCGCGCCATTTTGAGGTATCTATTCCATTTTTCTTTGCACGCTTAAGTCCGCGGCGAGCCGCCTCGGCTGCTGCCTTGAACTGCGGCATTATGAACGAGAGAGTGTTGTTCGTGCCGATGGCGCGTGAGGTGAGTTCCTCTAAAAGGCGGTAGCCCTCAGCGGTGCCGGGGCATTTCACCATTATGTTCGGCGCCTGCGAGGCGATCTCCATCGCCTGCTCAAGCATCTTGTCGTAGTTATAGCAATCACGCGGGTCAACCTGACCGGAGAGGTAGCCGAATTTGCCGCCTGATGCTTCCCATCTTTTCCGCATCATTGCCGCGCCGCGCCGTATCACTTCCATGTATGTTTTCCAGAACAGTTGCTCAACATCAATCCCCCGATTCGCCGCTATAATCTCATCCACGACCTTTGCCCAGTATGCCTCATCAAACTGTATTGCCTGAAGCGACAGCGGCGGGTTGGTGGTAACGCCGCCGAAGATTGTTTTTTCAGGCGCGTCGGGGTCATACATTCTTCGGAACTGCTCGCGGAGTATCTCGTGCCGTTCGGCGGGAAAATTCGGCATTATTTTTTCCGTCCATCCTTTGTAAATCAAAGGCGACGAATCCCACCAGACCTCAGTCTGCGGGCTTGTCTTTGCAAGCCTTTCAAAAATATTCAGCGGTGCTGCCATTGAGTCTCACCTATTTTCTGAGAAATTTTGACAGGAATGCCATAAGATGCTCGTTCTCATCAGCGGTGCCGATTGTGATCCTGAAAAATCCCTTGCGTCCGTGAAGTGCCCCCATCGGCTTGATCTGAAACTTTTCCTTGAGGGCTGCGTTAACGATCTGTTTGCTTTCAAACCCGGCATCAGTGGCATCCACAAGGACATAGTTGCCGTGCGAGAAATAGGGTCTTACGCCGGGAATTTTGCTTAATTCATCAACAAAGAATCTCACATACTTATTATTGAAATCCCGCTTCAGCGCTGCCTCATCAGGGTTGTCAAGCAAGGCTTCAACGGCTGCGAGCGTCATGAAGTTGTTGTTCCATGTAATGACAACCTTCTGAAATATATCAATTATCTCCTTTGCGCCCAACATGTAGCCGAAGCGCACGCCGGCGAGTCCGAATGCCTTGCTGAAGGTATGGGAGCACAGGACATTGGGATGGTCTTTGATGAGATATGATTTTGAGCCTTTGTCAGGATAGAACTCAAGATATGCCTCGTCAAGAAAGATGGGGACGCCTGTGTTGACAATACGCAACAGGTCTTCGTCGGGTATGAAATTGCCTGTCGGGTTGTTCGGGTTGCACACTATGATGACTTTTGTCCTGTCGGTTACCGCTTTCAGGATTGCGTCGGTGTCGTATTCCAGTTCTGGCGTCATCGGGACGGCGACTGCTTTGCCCCCCGCCACTGTAACCCGCACCTGATACATTGAGAAAGTCGGCTCAGAGATGATGACCTCGTCGCCCGGCGTAACGAAGACGCGCATCATTGCGTCAATAAGTTCGGACGAGCCGTTGCCGAGTATCACCTGTTCAGGCGTCAATCCGTGCAGGTCAGCGATTTTTTTGCGCAGTTCAAGTTTTGAGCCTGGGTAGCGGTTGCCCTTTATCGCTGCCTCTGCGATGGCATCAATAATTTTCTTAGAGGGCGGCAGCGGACACTCGTTGATCATCATCCGCGCCCAGTCGGGATTCGCCCAGGCGTCGTCAACATCGTCAAGTGAGTAAAATTTGGCGTTATGAAGCCAGGACGCTACATATTTCTTTACATCGCTCATAGCATATCCCTTTCTTTCTTAATATATGAATTCCCACAAAAAACACAAAGAGTTCGCATCCTTCGTGGTCAAAACACGGTTGTAAAGTCTAATACCCAAACAAACTTTTGTCCACTGTTGTCTTTAATTTGTTATTCAGGTAAAATGCTTAAAATTTGTTGAAGTCTTGCACCATAACAGGATGTGATCATTATGACGATTGCACTCATAGTAATCTCATGTCTTCTGCTGCTGGCAATCCTCGTCGTTCTCATTTTTATCCTGATTAATCAGAAGGACGAGGATAAACTGCCCTACCTTCTGCTCACGGAAGACCCGTCCAAATCAATTTACATCGCCTGGCATACCGTCCGAAGGTCGGGCGGCACAGTAAGATACGGCACATCTAAGGACTGCGCGAATTCAGCATCAGACAAACGGATTGCCAGACAGCATGTAGTGAAACTCACTGGGCTCAAACCCGGCACCGAGTATTTCTACCGGATAGAGTTTACGCGCGGCTCGCCCGACTCTACGGTAAAAGATGACTTCAGCAGACTTTACTCTTTCCGCACAGCCGAGCAGGGCGAAAAGAACTTCTCATTCTCACTCTTCGGCGACCCCCAGCGACCAGGTCCCAATGAAGGCGTCGTTAAATTGGTTAAAGAATTCAACAGCAATTTTTCTGTCTGCCTCGGCGATATCGCAGCCTCCGGCTGGCTCAACACCGACTGGAATACCTTCTTCACACGCTTCAGAGACATCTTTTGCACGAAACCTTTCGCCGCCACTATCGGCAACCACGATTGCCTTCTCTTCGGCTATGTCAGATTCAAATACTACATCCCGATGCCGGCAGGACCCGGTCCCTACAGCGTCTATTCCTTTGACTATCAGGGCGTCCATTTTGTCTCTATGAACATCCGCTGGGGCGGCAGGGATTTCACGAGGGCGCAGAGAACCTTCCTTGAGAAAGACCTCGCTGCGGCGCAGGGCAAATACCGCTGGATCATCGTCTTCCTGCACAGCACGGTGTTCAGTTCCGGCGATTTCGGCACTAATGTCAGACTGCTGAAAACGCTGAAACCTGTCCTTGAAAAATACAAGGTTGATTTCGTTCTCTCAGGGCACGATCACCACTATGAGCGCGTGGAGCAGGATGGCATCACTTACATCGTTGAAGGCGCTGCCGGATGGCTTGACCCTGAAGAAGATTCGGTGATACCGGGTTCAAAAATCTATAATGTCTGCTTCAGCGCGGTCAAGTTTACATTTGAGAACGGTAACTTAAAAATGCTTGCAAAAAATACGGACGGTGCGGTTATTGATGAAATTCATCTGTCAAAAGAGACCGCCAATGCTCCCGTAATTAAAACTTACGAGATGCCGAATCCATCCCCGAAACCAGTTATTGATCGCCTCAAAATTAAAGGTCGCATGTTTTAATAAAAATAAACGCGGAGGGCGCAGAGGAAATATAGGGGGAAAACATGAAGACAGTAACAAGAATCCATCAGATGATGCTTCTCAATGTCATCAACATCGGCATAGTCGTTTTCTGGTCGGTTGACGGGGCGTTTATGACGAATTATCTGACGAAAAAGGAATTCTGCTTCAGTCCGTTCGGGATAAGTGATGCGCTGGCAGGAGTTGTGCTCTATACGGGGCAGTTGATGGTGGTTCTCGGTGTGCTGTTCGGCTACTGGAGCGACCGTACGCGCACGCGGCTGGGCAAGCGGCGACCCTACATGCTTATCGGCGCGCTCATCTGCGGCATCCTTTACTGCCTGCTGCCCTTCTTCAATAGTTTAACCATCGTAATTATGCTCCAGATCGCCGTCTACTTTTTCCTCGTCCTTATGGCGATTCCATATTATTCTCTCATTCCCGACACGACACCGGCGGAAAAACTCTCAACCTGCAACGCCTTCTTCTCGCTCTTCGGCGCCGTAGGCACAATCGCAGGCTACGCCATCATCGGCGGCATCCTCTGCGACCAGTGCAAGTATCCGCATCTGTATCGCTACCTGCCGTTCTTTGCCACATCGGCACTTGTTGTGTTCTTTGCGCTTGTAACCGTCTTTACGACAAGAGAAGATGTTACCCCCACCGAAACAATCGCTGCCGAAAAACACGGCGGTTTCGGCAATTGGTTCAAAGGACTTATTGCAGACCTCAAACAACACAGAGACCTTTCCTGGTTCATGGTTTACAACTTTTTCCTCTGGTGCGGGCTTCAGGGCTTCGTAAAATTTTTCACGCGCTTTATGGACAACGACATGGGCGTCCCGCTGGATACAGCCGCAATCGTGCTCGGCTTGCTACCTATCGTGGTGATGCTGCTGGCAGTGCCCGTTGGGATTTTAGGAGACAAGGTGAACAGGAAAAACCTTCTGATGTTTGGCACGCTCCTTACAGGTGTTTCAATCTTTGCGGGATATTATCTTATACCGCCGAATCTGCCGAAGGAACAGCGGATATATAAAGCGGTTGCGATGAATTCGTCTTACGGGAACAAAGTCGCTGCCGAATATGCTGCGAATCCGCTTGTTGTGAAAAGATATGATTATAAAAAGTGCCTTACCCGCAAGCCCGACCCATGCTCTGCGGCTCAATCAAGCATGGCAGGGAAATTCGGAATGCTGAAAAAAGAGCCTCTGCGCACTACCGCCATCGTGATCGGCATCGCCTCAGCGGGCTTGTGCATTGTGTTCCTGCTGATGGCAGCCATAGCGCCGACGCTTATGCCGCAGGACAAGATTGGGGAGTATATGGGGCTGTTGAGCGCAACGACAGGGCTGGGCGGCGGCGTGGGCTTGCTTATTTCGGGCGGCTTGAGCACGCTCCTCATAAATTCACTTCACTGCCGCGTGATCTTCATCATCGGTTTCATCTGCATCGCTGTTGCTGCGCTTGTGCTGCTCAAGGTAAAGATCAAAAATCCGTGGGAATTAGCCAGTAAATAACACGAAGATCATCAGTTTAGTAGTGAGGATTAAGTAGTAAATATTAAGGATAAATTCGTGGTTCGCATGGCGGATACCATGCTAAGGAATATCCTGAATCCTTAATCCTGAATTCTTAATTCTTAATCCTAACTCATGACGGGGGAACAATCTTTTCAGGATAATTATGTTCCTGAATTGTTCTCCCAAAATATTCTTCGCTGTGTTCATTCCTCTTTCGTTTCACATTATATGGGCAGTATGGACAGGTAGAGCAAGGAGAGTCCTTAATTTGCTTTAGAAGTTTCATCGCAGGAATCTTTGGTGTTGTTAAGAACTTATAACCATCTTCTTCAAAAACAATCGGTATATTTGCAGCATTTAATTCACTTATATCATCGTAAATCCTCTTTTCTGAAATCTCAAAATATGTAGCGAGTTTTTTTGGCGTCCAGTCACTCCTTGTGCTGATAAGGTGAATTATTTCAATGAACCTCGCAAATCTCAAAAATTTTGACATAATTTATCCTCTGATGGTAACCATAGCCACATTGTATATGCTGGTGTTGATTTATGTCAACAAGAAAAAAAATAACACATTAAATAAGTTAATTTTTAGAACCCGCTGTCAGGTTTTTTATGCTTTAGTGTCTTAATATCAAACTCCTATGCAAAATAGCAAGATCATCGGAATTCAGAGTTCGTAGATCGGAACTCGGGAAAAAGCGGAAATATTTTTGATCCGAACCCCGAACTACGATCTACGAACCACGAAGTCTTTTTGGTTCTAACTATGCCATATTAGGTGCTTAGCGCCCGCTCAACGATCTGCCGTGCTTTTCCATTACCGTTAATATCAAACCCGAGAACATCTGCGCAGGATTCCAACAGCACAGGGTCATCAGGCTGGATTTTGGCTTTTTGTGCGACAAGGATTCTGCCGAGCGCAATGCCTGCCCTGATTGTTACAGAGTTACCGCTTTTTCTTGCTGCTCTTACTATGTCCACAATCCTGCCTGCATCTTCAGTTCTGATACCGGTTTTTGCCCGCACGATCGCACTTTCTGTATCATAATCGTAGTGCCCTAACCTGATCGTTATCATCCGATCATAGAGGGAATTTAATGGTATTTTATTCTCCGTATTTTCTTCAGAATTGCTCGTTAGAATTGCATGAAAATCAGGATGTTTTTTTACATTCCAGCCGCGCTGAACGCATTTATTAGGTTGATTTAGAATACCATCCTCAAATATTGATAACAGTAAATTATTAACCCAGGACGGTGAACAGGAAAAGTTATCATATACAAGCGTATAACCATCCCTGCACGCTTTTTTGATCGGTTCTTTTAAAGACTCTTCTGTTTTTGAGAAAGAACGAAAAATGGGGTCATTGTTATTCTCTATGATCCCTGATAATGTAAAACCCTCATTCCCGATAAGGAGTAAAACCGGATGTTCCAGAAGACCTGCCAGATATAGTGCCAGCGTAGTCTTGCCTGTCCCCGGCAGACCAGTCAGATGTATCGGATAACCTGATTTCAAATATGAAAGACACTTCTGGCAAATATTTTCAACATAAGGAGTAAGAACAAAACCTTTTTCCGACTCAATCAGAAGTGTGGAGTCTTTCTCTTTCATGATTTCCTCCTTTTAAAAATCTTCAAATATTTCAATCCACAATCCACATCCCGCAATTTTTATTAATTTATCACAGCACGCTGTATTTGAGTGAATTATTCTATCTCTCTAACTGGTTCCATCTGTTGCTTTACGGCAGCGGGTCGGATATACTGTTCATCTCCTTCATTCTTAAGAAATTGGGGAAATTTCGTTTCCATTAAATTTAAGTTTTCGCCTATTTCAGTCAGCGAGTAGATTATGTTTTTGAATGAAACACGCAGGGCAGGAGGTAGATTTCGGAACTTGTGGACTAACTTTTGTTCCTCACCGGAGACATTGAACGGCACATCCTGAATTGTTTTTTTGTCGCTGACAGTTTTTTCAACCAGGTCCAGAAGAGTAACACCGTAGATTTTAGCGAGATAGTAGGCGGTCTTGAGCGAAAGTTTTCTCTGATCATGCTCAACGCGGGAAATCGTTGTCTTATCAAGCGTGTTTGATGATTTGATTACCACCTGCCTGATGGAGTAACCGCGCTGCTGCCTTAACTTCTTGAGATATTCGCCGACTGTCATTGTAAGAGCACCCCCTTTGAGTTTACTAAAAGAATATTGAAACCAACATTATTAATTAAAAAGGTTTATCGTTGTCAGATCAATAGTAAACAAGACATTTAATTGTCATTTAGCAACAATGATATTACCGTTTTGTCTTGAATCAACTGTAACAGATATGTTACTAAAAAGTCCTTAAAGTCCTTCACTATAAGTAACAAAATTGTTGCGGATGTAGGGCATATCTCCTTATGCCGTCGTAACTTGGCGCAACGCGAAGACCGTGTACTGCACAAATAAAATACCGTAAAAACTCGGGTTTTTATAAATTGGAATTGAAAATCAGGATTTTACTATCGGGGGAAAATCATTCAACCTTATTTTTATCTTCTTCCTGGTAATCAATAACAGGATACCCTACCTGCTCTTTTAAATCCTCAAGTTTTAAGGGTTCAGGTATATTTTTTTCATGTTGTGGAAGATCACTGAATGCCCCTGTCATTGTATATAGAATGTTCTTGAATGAGACACGGAGGACTGGTGACAGTTGTCGAAATTTTTCCAATAAATTCATTTCTTCATTGGTAATCCCGAAAGATTCTTGAGTTGCATCCTTCTCGTCAACGATTTTATTAACAAGTTCCATAAAGTTTACCTCATATATCTTTGAAAGAACATAGGCAACATTGAGAGAAATTTTTCTCTGACCATGCTCAATGCGCGAAATAGAGGCTTTGTCAAGCACGCCTTTTGATTTGATGACAACCTGTTTGATGGAGAAACCATGCTTATGCCTCAATGCCTTGAGATATTCACCCAGCGTCATGGCAAAAGCACCCCCTTTGATAAATTTATATACCCTGTCACTGAAGGGTGCTGTTAAGCAACAAAAAAAAATAGTGGTATGATGGAGATACAGGATAATTGCGGAATATTGAATGCGGAGTGCAGAATGAAAAAATGCAGATTTTTTATGGCAGCGGGTGGAATTCATAAAAAAATAAGACAAATACTGTGTTTTTTGATCAATAAAGGATTAAGAACTAAGAATTAAGGGAAATAAAAAAACCAAAGACTTTCGTGTTGTTATATGACAACCTTTTGGGTCGTTTTAGCAACTACACATAAAATACGGCTCTATAAAAGGAATTTTTGATCGTCTCAAAAAACCTTACTATTTTGTGCAGAAGTAAAGTGTTAATACACTAACTCGGTATAGTAAGAACTAAAAAAGATAATCACTGGAGCACTATCCCTGCAAAAGCAGGGATCAGAATCACGCAATGGCATTTTTAGCGTTTCCGTGCTAATCAATTAATTTCTTTATAATTCAGTCAGTTATGACTTCCATCGTCATTATGTAACAATAAAGTTACAGTGTAATAAAATTGTTACATTTCAGTTATATTTTTCTGTAATGTATAAAAGTTGTTACACTGTATCAAGAATGTTACACTGTTAAATAATGGTCTGGATTATCAATGATCGTGTCACTCTGACAACGCTTTCTTATATTTTTGGTATCAGGTGAACGGCGGGATACGGATATCCCGCCCTACAACTATGCAAAAATATGTTCTAGTAAAGACAACTTCACTTCGCTAAAATGTTACGACTCTGCAAAAGGCGCTATGTCAGTTCAATCAAAATGGTCAATTGTCTTTCTTGATGCGGCGACGCTCAGCAGCGGTGATGTGTCATTTGAGAGATTCACACGGAACTGGGATTGCGCCTTTTTTCCCATGTCAATGCCCGAAGAAGTGCATGAGCGTGTGAAGGGACGGCAGGTTGTAATTACAAACAAGGTGGTAATTGACAGACCGCTTTTGACACGACCTGAAACGGGGGAAATGAAACTTATCGCCGTTGCCGCTACTGGCACGAACAATGTTGACATCGCCGCCGCCGCAGAACGCGGAATCCCTGTGTGCAATGTTTCGGGATATTCCACCCTTTCCGTTGTTCAGCATACTTTCGGTCTGATAATTGAACTTGCCTCACATATCGGTCGTTACTCATCTGCTGTTCGCAACGGCGCATGGGAGAAGAGTCCTGTTTTTACGATGCTTGAGCCGCAGTGCACAGAACTTGCGGGAAAGAAGTTGGGGATCATCGGCTACGGAAGGATAGGGAAGGCAGTTGCGAAAGCCGCACGAGGGTTCGGGATTAAAGTACTGATTGCAGTGCGCCCCGGCACGGAGGGCGCACTGCCGGCGGGGCGTGTGCCGCTTGATGAATTGTTAAGAGAGGCGGATGTCGTTTCAGTTCACTGCCCGCTGACGCCTGAGACGCGGAACCTGATAGACAGGGGGGCGTTGCATAAGATGAAACCGACGGCGTTTCTGATCAATGTCGCTCGCGGCGGGATAGTTGATGAAGAGGCGCTGATTGAAGCATTGAAGGAAAAGGTCATTGCCGGCGCTGCTGTGGATGTGCTCACGCAGGAGCCGCCGTCACCTGACCATCCGATGGTCAAGGCTTCGCGCGAACTTGATAATCTCATCCTTACGCCGCATATCGCCTGGACGACACTTGAGGCGCGCCAGCGCCTTCTTGATGAGATTGCCGAGAATATAACTGCTTATGAGCGCGGGGGGGAGCGCAACCGCGTTTTATGTTTAACTTGCAGTTTCACCCCGGCAGAAAAACAATCCCCAGCCCCATAACTAAATAACCGAGAATACATGCCACAGCGGC
>JBFMBQ010000504.1:0-4518 GCA_040755115.1 bacterium | reverse complement strand
TATGGCTGAGCATTATTGCAAACAGGATCAGAACTGTAACGGCGCCGACATAGATAAGTATCTGAATGGCGGCGAGAAAATCCGCGTCAAGAAGCACATAGAGAGCGGCGACCCCAGTGAAGGTGCAGGCAAGAAACATCGCACAGTGAACGATGTTGCGCATTGACACCACGCACAGCGCAGACACCACGATTACGACCGCAAAAAGGTAAAACCAGATACTCGTTAAATTAAAAACCTGTATCATCGTAGATAGTAGGGGCACAATTCATTGTGCCCAATAGTAGATAGACTTGGAAAAAACTTTCCATTGAATTTCCCTTAATCATTTAATCCTTAATTCTTAATCCTGTTTTTAATCAGGTGGTTTATAACCTTTCCCCGATTCAATCAGTTTCTCCAGCGTCAGAAAAATATCGTCCCTCTTTTCCGTCGCCATCTCGTAAAAATTCGTCATCACGATAGAAGTGTTCGGACATACATCAACACAAAGACCGCAGAACATGCACGCCTCAAGGTCAAGTGTGAAATCATCTATATCCAGTTTTTTCTTGCTCCCTTCAGTCGCTTTTCTCGTTTTTACAGTGATTAGTTTATCAGGACACACCCTTGCGCATGCCTGACAGCCGATGCAGAGAAGTTCGCCCGCCTCATCAGTTCGCAGTCCATGCCTGCCACGCATCCGCGGTGTTACCTCAATTTTCTCCACCGGATACTGCACCGTGAACGCGCGCGTAAACAGATGCTTCAGCGTCGTCCACAAACCGATGATAAGACCTTTACCCGTTATTTCCATTTTTTATTTTTCACCGCAGAAAGCGCTGAGAAATAATTTATGTTTTTTCATTCCTCTGCGCACTTTGCGTCCTCTGCGGTTAATTTTTCAAAGCGCAACCAGAATTCCAGTCAAAATCACATTCCCCAGCGAAATCGGGATCAATACCTTCCACGAAAATTCCATCAATTGATCCACTCTGAAGCGCGGGAAGGTGGCGCGTATCCATATCAGAACAAACATCAGCCCCCACACTTTAACAAGAAACCAGATAAAAGAACCGATGCGCCCGCCGAATTCAAGTCCGAACGGCGCAAGCCACCCGCCGAAAAACAAAGTAGTCGCTATACATGCCAAAAGGAACATATTCATCCATTCCGTCAAAAAGAAAAAGGCAAACCGCATTCCGCTGTATTCTGTGTTGTAGCCCGCCACCAGTTCCGATTCAGCCTCCGGCAGATCAAAAGGCGTGCGGTTTAGTTCGGCAAGCGCTGCGATCATATAAATGATGCCCGCAACCGCCTGGTTGAACGGCGGTCGGAAAAAGTGCCACCCACCAAAAATCCCACCCCTCTGCGCATCAACTATCGCATTCATTGACAGCGAGCCTGTCAGGACAACAATCCCTAACAGCGAAAGAAGTATCGGCACCTCATAACTCACGATCTGCGCCGCTGAGCGCATCCCCCCAAGCAGCGAATACTTGTTGTTTGATGACCATCCCGCGCCGATGATCCCTAACACACCGACAGATGAAATTGCAAGTATGTAGAGTATTCCGATGTTCAAATCCTTTGCAATCATTCCATTGCCGAACGGAATCACGACATAAGCCATTATCGCAGGCACTAACACGATTACCGGCGCAGCACGGAAAAGAGGTTTGTCCGCAGCCGCCGGTATGACATCTTCTTTCAGCAGCAGTTTGATCCCATCGGCAATCGTCTGAAGCACACCCTTCGGTCCGACTCTCATCGGACCCAGCCGCACCTGCATATATGCCCATATCTTTCGCTCAGCATATATCAGTATGATGGTCGTCAGCAGCGCAAATACGAGAATCATGGCTGCAACAATCATCATCCTGAAGAGATTGAAATAGGGCAGGGGCAGCCCGGCGCTGACGAACTCCTTTTCAAGTGTATCTAACAAGGTGTATGCGGCTTTAAGCATTGTTATTCCATCGTAGGGGCGGGTTTCAAACCCGCCCCTACATCACCTGTCCACCTCTCCTAAAACAATATCAATACTGCCCAGAATAGCAATCAGGTCGCCCACCTTCATCCCCACAGCCAGCGGCTTTATCGCCTGTAAGTTGATGAACGACGGCGCACGAAGTTTGAACCTGTAGGGATTACCCCCCCCGTCGCTCACAAGATACACACCCAACTCACCGCGCGGCGATTCAATCCGCGTGTAAACATCGCCCGCCGGCAACTTCAGCGCACGCGAAACCTTCGTCTGCACATCGCCTTCAGGTATTTGCTCCATCGCCTGCCTTAAAATCCGAACGCACTGGCGCATCTCTTCCATTCGGATTACATAGCGGTCAAATGTATCCCCGTCAGCGCGCGTCGGAATCTTGAAATCAAATCGCTCATATACCGAGTATGGTTCAGCGCGTCGGATGTCAAACGGCACGCCGCTGGCGCGTAGCATCGGTCCCGTTACGCCGATCTCAACCGCCTTCTCCGCACTCAATGGTCCGACACCTATCGTACGCATCTTAAAAATGTCGTTACCCGTCAGCAGCGCATCATAATCGTCAACACGGTGAGGAAAATCGTCAAGAAACGCCTTGAGTTTCTCTATAAATCCCGATGGCAGGTCGGCGCGCACACCGCCGAAACGGATGTAGTTGAAAGTCATCCGCGCCCCTGAAACCATCTCAAGCAGGTCCAGAACCTTCTCGCGCTCGCGGAAGGCATAAAGAACCGGCGTAAGCGCACCCAGATCAAGCCCGAATGTGCCCCAGAATATCAGGTGGCTTGCGATCCTGTTTAGTTCCATCATCATCACTCTGATGTATTCCGCCCGCTCGGGCACTTCAACACCGCCGAGTTTTTCCACAGCGCGGACATAAACCATGTTGTTGAACATCGCAGACAGATAATCAAAGCGGTCGGTGAGAGGCAGAAATTGCAGATAGGTGCGCTCTTCCGCCATCTTCTCCATGCCGCGGTGAAGGTAGCCGAGATCGGGCTTCACATCGCGTATGTATTCGCCGTCAACACGCAGTATCAGCCTCAGCACGCCGTGTGTGCTCGGGTGCTGCGGTCCCATGCTTATTGTCAGTTCTTCAGTTTTAAGTACCTGTAGTTCCGTCATTTTTGGCGTTAATTACACGGATTGCCTGGCTTGCATTTTTAACTTCCCTCTCTTTTTTTACATAATCCTTCCGCAGCGGGTGTCCTTCCCAGTCGTCGGTCAGCATAATACGCCGCAGGTCGGGATGTCCGTCAAAGTGGATGCCGAACAGATCAAACACCTCGCGCTCCTGCCAGTCTGCGCCGCACCACACTGATGTTACCGAATCAATATGAGGATTTTCTCTATTCACATCTGCTTTCACGATAATATTTTCCATCGTGCTCATAGCGCACAGATGATAAACAACCTCAAAACGGTCTTTATAATCAACCGCTGTAAGATTGCGAAGGAGATTATAGGGAATTTTATCGTGGTTTTTCAGGAACCGGCAGAGAGATACTATTTCTTCTTTCTTCACCTTTATTTCAAGATCGCCAAAATTGTAGCGTGTGCCTGCAATAGCATCACCGAATCCTGTTTTTATTTCGTCTTCAATCGGTTTCTTCGGAACAGGCGCCGCAGCCTCTGCGGGTTTTTTCTCTGCTTTTTCTTTCTCGTTTTCGTCCATTTTATTTTTCACTGACCACCAATTTTTTGGCACGAGTAGTCCGATCTATCTTCTTCTGCAATTCAATCATCCCGTTAAGAAGCGCCTCCGGGCGCGGCGGACAGCCGGGAACATAAATATCAACAGGCACAATCTTGTCCACACCGTGAACTACATTGTATGAATCGCGGAAGCCGCCCCCTGAAATTGCACAACTGCCCATTGCAATCACATACCGCGGCTCCGCCATTTGATGATAAAGTGTCAGCAGCCGCTCCGCCATCTTGTAGGTTATTGTTCCCGCCACTATCATCACATCAGCCTGACGCGGTGTCGGTCGTGGCGCAAACCCGAATCGCTCCCAGTCATATCTGGAAGTCTGCGCCGTCATCATCTCAATCGCACAGCAGGCAATGCCGTAGGTTACAAACCACAGCGATGAGCGCCGTGACCAGTTGTAAACGAAATCAACACCCTTAACAATCAACCCGGGGGAAAGTTGCTTATCATCTAAACCCAACGCAGCACCCCCTTCTTCCATGCATACACAAGCCCTAAAACGAGTATCAATATAAAAACAGTCATCTCTATAACGCCGAAAACACCGACACCCGCATCCTTAAGCATCCGCATTACAACCGCCCAAGGGTAGATGAACACCGTTTCAACATCAAAAATGACAAAGATGAGGGCAAAAATATAATAACTGATATTAAACTGCACCCAGGCAATGCCGACCGGCATCTCGCCGCACTCATAAGTTGTCTCTTTGGCAGGGTAAGGACGATGCGGTTGTAACAGGCGGGAAAGAAAAAGCGTAATCAGACCGAAAATAATTGCTGCTATGAAAAAGACAAGGACATAAGAATAATCACCCACCGTTGAC
>JBFMBQ010000503.1:0-13038 GCA_040755115.1 bacterium | reverse complement strand
CATTGGATGGAGTGAAGGGACTGGAGGATTTAAAGGGGGATGCAGGGATATGAACAAGGCGCCAGTGAAACAATACAATCAAACCGGGTACAGGGAAGTATGGCAAGGGAGGTCGGCGGATGCTGCCATCCCTCGCGCGCGCACGCGCGCGCGTGCGTAACGCACGTTGAGCCGGATTACAAACCGGAGACGACAAAAACGCGCGCGCACGCGCGCGCGTGCGTAACGCACGATAACCGCAGAGACGCAGAGGGCGCAGAGAAAAACGCGCGCGCACGCGCGTGCGTGCGTAACGCACGCGTATATCCTGCTCTTTACACCCTATCTATATACCCTTATAGGGGGGTCATTTTTCAACGCTGGATCGGGGTCAATTTTCAACGCTGCTTGACACTTGGGGGCGTTTTCGGTGCTCCTGGGACTGTCTATTTCCCGCCTGCCTTGCGATGCGCGCAGACAGGACTCGCTGATTGTGCGCAGGTAAACTATGTTGCCGACAGGATTTGAAAATTGAATTTTGACAAGAAGCAATATAAATCTAAAAGTATCAACTGATGTTAAACATCATTTCACCCGTCTTATCCCAACATTTTAATCAAACATCCTTGCCATCCAGAGCCTGTACTGGTGAACGATGAACCATGAGTCAACTGTATAGTTCTTTTCAAGTATCTCCATTTCATAATTCAAGATACTCCTTGAGGCTGATGATTCTTGTTTCCCTTAAATTCTTTTAACTTGAGTATTTTCTTATCGCCGGTTACTATCGCGTCTATCCCAAGGAAAAAATTTATCTTCATCAGCCCCAAAAGGCAAGGCAAAATCACTTGACGAGGGCAGCAGTTGGTGATATAAGGGTTTTTCAAAAACTGAGGACTGCGCACGAACAAGGGAGAGTGAGAAATGCATACGAATCCGGCGTTGGGGTTGCTGCTTCACGCCCTGGGCGGTCTCGCTGCGGGTAGTTTCTATATTCCCTTCAGAAGGGTGAAAGACTGGTCATGGGAAAGTTACTGGATCGTCGGCGGTTTTTTCAGTTGGATTCTCGCTCCCTGGGCGGCGGCTTTATTAACATGTCCTGATGTTACGGGCATATTGCTGAATGCACCCTTATCAAGTTTGTTCTGGTGTTACTTTTTCGGTGTGCTGTGGGGTATTGGCGGACTGACCTTCGGGCTTTCAATGCGCTATCTCGGGATGTCGTTGGGATACGCTATGTCTCTGGGATTCTGCGCAGCCTTCGGGACAATTATCCCCCCTCTTTTTCAGGGTGGTTTCCTGCCGATGGTTACGGTGGTTTCGGGTCAGGTAACAATTGTCGGGGTTGTCGTCTGCCTCGTTGGTATCGCCGTCTGCGGCAAGGCAGGCAAGCGCAAGGAAAATGAACTTCCCGAAGCCGAGAAGAAGACAGCGATTAAGGAGTTTAACTTTATTAAGGGCTTATGGGTCGCAGTTTTCGCAGGTGTTATGAGCGCTTGTATGGCATTCGCATTTGCCGCGGGGAAGCCCATTGCGGCTGTGGCAATGGCGAAAGGCGTCCCCGACCTTTTCAGGAACTTCCCCGTTTTGATTGTTGCCCTGGCTGGAGGGTTTACGACCAACTTCATCTGGTGCGCGGCTCTTAATTTCCGTAACCGGTCGGGCAAAGATTACATTCGTGGGGATGCTCGCACACTAATGTTCAACTATTTCTTCGCGGCTGCGGCGGGAGTAACCTGGTATCTTCAGTTCTTCTTCTACGGTATGGGGACAACGCGTATGGGAAGATATGACTTTGCCAGTTGGACAATACACATGGCTTTTATCATCATCTTCAGCAATATCTGGGGGCTTTATTTCCGAGAGTGGAAAGGGGCGAGCAAACGAACACATTATATGGTGGTCGTCGGGATTTTCATACTGCTTGCTTCTACTCTGGTAGTCGGGGTTGGCAACTACATGGCGCAAATAAAGTAGTGTCGCGTTACCGACAAGACTTTACAATAAAGTTCATCGTTCTTTTCAGTGGGAACACCCCCAAACGAGTTTGGGGGTGGCACAAGAAAAAACTTTGGAACCACAGATGGACACGGATAAACACAGATGTTTTATTCTCGCCTTCGGCGCAAATATCAGTGTATATCAGTGTTAATCCGTGGTTCATACTTTTTGGTTCCGGCTATGCCGGGTTAGGACAGAGGGGTTTTCTTAATGCGAAAAGAAACCATGACATCCCGTGAGCGCCTGCTCACGGCGCTTGACCATAAGGAGCCAGACCGGATACCCATTGACCTGGGAGGCAACCAGACCGGCATCCACAAGAACGCCTACCTTCGTCTTGTCAATCATCTTGGCATTAAGGACGACCTGAAAATCATGGATGCAGTGCAGCAACTGGCACAGCCGTGTGAGGAACTGCTTGTTCGTTTCCATGTTGACACGCGTTATATCTCTGCTTCTCCCTCAGCCGACTGGAAGGGCGGAATTGTTAAAAATACGCGTAATGGCAGGCTCTGGTATGATTTGACTGACGAGTTTGGGGTTACATGGTCAATGCCCGATGATCAGATGTTATACATGGATATCTCGCACCACCCGTTAGCCGATGCCACGGTCAGCGACATCTATGAATATCCATTCCCGAGAGGAGATGATCCCAGCCGTTTTGAGGGGCTTCGCGAGCGCGCGTTGACTCTGAGAAATGAAACTCCCTGCGCTGTAGTGGGAGGAATAAGCGGGGTTGTATATGAGATTTGCTGGTACATGCGAGGTCTTGAACGGTGGCTTTGCGATCTTATAGACGACATGCCCTTCTGCGAGGCTCTGATAGAAAGGATTTTCCGTTACTGGATGGATTGGTTTCGCTCTTTTCTGGATGAGGTGGGAGATCTGGTTGATGTTATTATGATCGGCGACGATCTGACAGGACAGAAAGGACCGCTTTTCAGTCCGAAAACTTATAAGAGCCTGGTCAAGCCGAGACACAAGGAACTCGTTCAATACATAAAGTCACGCACAAAAGCGAAGATTTGGTATCACACCTGCGGTTCATGTATAAATTACATCCCCGAGTTGATAGACAACGGAATTGATATACTCAATCCGGTTCAGATCAGCGCGGCAGGGATGGAACCTACGATGCTGAAAGAGCATTTCGGTGATCAACTCGTATTCTGGGGCGGCGCCATTGACGCACAGCATGTTTTTCCCTCGGCTGCTCCGGAAAGAGTAAAGCAGGAAGTCAGGCGTTTTCTTGAAATCTGGAAACCGGGTGGAGGATATGTTTTTAATAATGTGCATAACATCCAGTCCGATGTGCCGGCGGAAAATATCATAGCATTCTACGAAGCCGCTTATGAGTTTGGTTTTTATTAACAGTGCGTATTCGGGTTAAAAATTGAATGTTCGTCATCCGCGTCTAAATAAATCCGTCCCCATTTGCTCCCTTAACTTTAATATAGAATATAGTGGACAGCCACCTATTTTCTGTTTCTCGTTTTTTTTCTTTTTCGGTCTTCCTATTCGTGCGTGTGCTGCCGTTAATACAAAGGCAGTAAATGTTTTGGCACGAATTTACACGGATTACGCGCAGGGGCGGTTCGCGAACCGCACCATCATGTCATATTTCTTATTGCTTATGTATTAATAAAATACCTGACGATTTTTTCAAATTCTTCGTTGAGGCGTCGCGCGGCGGGCGCTGTCTTCGCCTCGCTCATAATGCGCACAATCGGCTCGGTATTGGAGGGGCGGATCAATGTCCACGCATTGCCGCGCTGGATTTTGATTCCCTCTGTGCAGTCTGGGTTCTCCTCTGAAAATTTCTCCCTCAGATAGTCAAGCAGCGCAAACGCCTTGTGTGTCGGGCAGGGCAGTGAGGTTTTGACAATCCGATACTGCGGCAGCGCGGCGGCGAGTGCGGATACTTTTTTTCGGCTGTTCTTGAGGTGATGCAGTATCAGCGCCATAGCGGCGAAGGAATCGCGCGTGTAGTTCACGGCGGGGTAAATGACGCCGCCGTTGCCCTCGCCCCCGATGACGGCGTGCTCCGTCTTCATTCGTTCAACCACATTTATTTCACCGATGCGTGTTTTCACGATGGGGCAGCCGTGTGCGGCGGCGATGTCGTCAACTGCATGGGAAGTGGCGAGGTTCACTACGACCGTGCCTTTCTCGCGCCTCAGGATATAATCCGCAGCGAGCGCGAGCGTGTAATCTTCGCCGATGGGTCTGCCTTTTTCGTCAACGACAGCGAGGCGGTCGGCGTCGGCGTCCTGAGCGAAGCCGATGTCTGCGCCAGTGCGGCGGACGGCGTCGCATAATTTCCCAAGATTTTCGGGGAGCGGCTCGGGCGGGCGCGGGAAGTGCCCGTCGGGTTTCGTGTACAGCCCGATGACATCGCATCCGAGCGCATTCAGGAAATCAACGCTCATCACTGCGCCTGCGCCGTTCACGCAGTCCACAACCGCGAGCGGCTTTTTCCCGCCCGGCAGTTTACCAATTTTTTTTATGATCGCTTCAGTGTGGTATTTAACAGCGTTTTCAATCGCACGAGGGTTTTTGATTTTGTCCGCCGGCGCCTTGATGTAATCGCCCTGGTGGTAAATATCAATGAGTTCGCGTGCCTGGTGGGCGTTGAGGAAACAGCCGTCGTTGCGGATGAACTTCAGAGCGTTCCATTGGGCGGGATTGTGGCTTGCGGTGATGGCGATGCCGCCGTCCGCCTTCAGTCGGCGCACCATGAATTGGATGGTGGGTACGGGGCAGACGCCGAGGTCAAGCACCTGGCAGCCTGCGGCGGTCAGCCCTGCGGTAACGGCGAATTTCACCATTTCGCCGGAGGGTCTTGTGTCGCGCCCGATTACGATGGCGCCGGAATTTATATATGTGCCGAAAGACTCAGCGAAGCGCACGAGTAGCGACGGCGTGAGCGTGTCGCCCACAACGCCGCGTATGCCGGAGATGCTGATTTTCAGCGTGCGAACAGGGCTGTCATTTGCTGCCGATTTGTTTTTTTGTTTTGTCATCCGATGAAATTCTATAATAAAAAACGGTTCAAACCAAATCAGTGACACAACGCTAAATCAGATGCGAATTACTCGGAGAAATAATTGATGAACGATTGACTCTGCAAAAGTTTAATAAAGGTATAATCAAAATTTCAAATGTCAAACTCCAAATGTCAAATCAACGACAAATTACAAAATCCAAATACTGATCCCCGCTTAATACATGTTATGGAGTTCTGTATAAATCGTCGTGGTCAAGTATCCTGCGCAGCAGGATAATATCATCCTTCTCAAAACTCAAAGACATTCTATAGCGTTCATTCACTCGTGCTGAAAAAAGCCCTTTATATCCGGCAATCCCTTCAAGTCTTAACGATGGATGAGTGTGATCTATTAGAAGTTGTGTTATCTGTTTTGCCGCCGCTTTACGCATATCGTTCGGCAGGGATTGATAATCTCTTTTGAAACTTTCAGTCCTCGCTATCTTCATTGAGGTCTCTGACAAGGTCTTTTGCCGTTTTGAACACCTTCACGCGCCCATGCTTGATGTCTTTTTCCGCCTCGGCATTTTTCTTTCTTCCCGAGTCCGAAAGTGTTGCGACGCGCGGCACAGCCACTATCGGGATCAGGATCAGGCATCCATTTTCAACCCGCGCCTCAAGGGTATCGCCGGGACTGATTCCAAGTTTCTGCCTTAACTCTTTAGACACCGTAAAGGTGCCTCGCTCCTTGAGCGTTATCAACATATCGCCTCCAGAATTTCTGTATTTCTGAAATACAGAATAACATCATTTACGATATTTGTCAATATGCAAAGAGCAAATCGCCGTTTAGTTAACAGCGTTCAGTCAATTGGTTAGTGAATTATGGTTATTGGTCAGTGATTACTCCAGCGAAACGGAGAGCACTTTGGAGACGCCTTCTTCTTCCATCGTAATGCCGTAAAGATGGTCGGCGCCTTCAAGCGTTCCCTTGTTGTGAGTGATAATGAAGAACTGCGCATCCTTTGAATACTTTGCCAGCATCATCTTGAATTTCTGGATATTCTGTTCGTCAAGCCCTGCGTCCACTTCATCAAGGAGATAGAAAGGACTCGGTTTTACTTTGAGGATGGCGAAAATTAGAGTGAGTGCGCACAGCGCCTTTTCGCCGCCCGAGAGGAGTTGCAGGCTGCGCATTCGCTTGCCGGGTATCTGCACGGAGATCTCAACTCCCGATTCAAGCGGCTCGTCCTCGTTCGTCAGGAAAATGCGTGATTCGCCACCGCCGAAAATCTCTACGAATGTCTCCTGGAATTTCTGGTTTATCTGCTGGAAGGTCGTGATGAAATCATCGCGGCACTTTTCATCAAAGTAATCAATCATTTCAAGCAGTTGCTGTCGTGTGGAATTCAAGTCTGTCAGTTGCGCAGCGAGGAAATCGTGGCGGTTTTTTGCCTCCTCGTATTCCTCAATCGCCAGTTGGTTGACAGGCATCAGCGCCTCGCGTTCCGCCTTCAATTCGCGGAAGCGCGCCTTATCGCCGTGTTTAACTTCTTCGGCTTTCTGCACGAGTTCTTCCTCAGTGAATTCGGGGTATTCCTCTTCTATTGTTTTGCGCAGTTCATCAAGCATCGTTTCCGCGCGTGCGCGCTTCACTTCAAGTTGAAGGAGCGCGGCGCGCATTTGCTCTTCCGACTGCCGATGGTCTTCAATTCCCTTGTCAATCTCCGCCACTTTCTCTCTGTTCGCATGCAGGTATTCCATTTTTTCGTTGAAGTGTGCGATTGCTTCTTCCAATCGCCGGTTCAGGTCGTCAAGTTCCGCTCTGATATTTTCAATCCTGCCGGTTTCGTTTTCTTTCTCCTGTTGAAGGCGGGCGAGTTCTGAATGGATTCTGTCAAGATCGTCCTGTATGCGTTCTTTCTCCGCAGCATTGAGTTGCAGCGTCTCCTGGAGGGCGGCGAGCGAGTTTTTCTTCTCGCGGATGCGCATCTTCAGGTCAAGGTGATATGCCTCTTTTTTTGTATCGGCGTCGGTGCGGCCTGCGAGGGTTTCTTCAAGCGAGACGAGTTCCACTTCGGCGGCGCGCAGTTCCGATATGACAGACAGCACGGACTCATCTTTCTGCTGCGCATTCAGTCTGATGCTTCCGATATTTTTTACGGTATTGGAGAGGAAAGTTTCAATTTTTTTGATTTCTTCCTGTGCGCCTGTGATTTTTTCGTTCAGGTTCTGTGAGCGCGCCGAAAGTTGCACCTGCTTGAAGCGGAGGTCGCGGAGTTCATCCTCCCTTTTTGATTTTTCATCCCGCAGCGCATAGAAGGCTTTTTCCGCGCTTTCCTTTTCTTCTTCAATCCTGTTGATTTCCTCTCCCGTTTTTTTCACGCTGCGCTGAAGATTTTCAAGTTCGCTCTCCAGTTCAGCGGATGAAGGCTGCGGATTGCCGATGGTGAGGACGAAGCGGTCAAGGGACAGGGCGCCGTCGCGCGACACGCAGGCAAAATTTGTGCCGGCTTCCTTCACAAGGCGCAGGAGCGATTCGTGGTCTTCAAGAATAATTGTGTGGTATAGCATAGAAAGAACGGACTGCGGCGCATCGGGCTGCAATTCAATAAAATCCGCAAGGAAACCGACAACACCGCGAGTTTTCCGGATGCCTTCTATTTGTTTATCGTCAGGCAGATCATCATCGGTTAAGAGGATGAAAGAGATCTCCTTTTCCGGCAGCGGTCGGATCGCCTCCACCTTATGCGTGTCGGCGATGACGGGCAGTTCAAGCAGTGCGTCCAGTATGCGGTGCACGATCTTATCGGCGCCCTGGCGAATCCGTATTATTTCTTTCAGTTTCGGCATCTCTGCGACCGCTTCATTCATCGTGAGCCACTCCCGCGGAGATGTATCCGCCGCTGATCTCTTTCTTACATCACGCAGCCGCGCATGGACGACGCCCGCATCGGTCTTTAGATTCTGCAACTCATCAAGTTTCTGCCTCGCACGGCTTGCGATGCCGCCGAGTTTTTCTTTCTCCCCCGACAAGTCGGCTTCCATCGCCGCAATCTGCCTCTCTATTTCCTGTATCTTTCCGCTCAGTTTTTTCTGCTCCGCTTCGGCTGCGGTCTGTTCCTTCTTGAAGGCTGCGATATTTTCAGCGAGAGCGCGCTTCGCCTGCTCTTTCTCTGCAATCGTCTCCTCAAGTGAATCGGCGTTCAGGCGCAGGGAATCTCTCTCTTTTTTGAACTCCACTTCTTTTTCTTTGAGATTGCGCACCCTGACCCGCAGTTCCATGAGGTCTGCCTTTGACGCCGGTTTTTCATCTGTTGCTGTTTTAGAGTAAACGCTTTCGCGGATGGAAATTTCTTCCGCCTCCATTTCCCTTACGGCGTCTTCAGCCTGCTGTATTTGATTTTCAATTTTGCCGATTTTTGCCGCGGTCTGTTTTTTTCTTTCATCCTCCGCTGTGAGGCGGTTATGATCGGTTTCTATCTGCTGCTGCAAACTGTCAACGATGCGCGTGGAGAATTTCTCCGCTTCTTCAAGGCGCGCAATCTGCTGAACCAACTGGTTTTGCTCGCGCTGCGCCTGCTCTGCTGCGCTCTGTGTTTCAAGGATCAGGTGTTGCAGCGCATCCTTTTCCCTGCGCTGCTCTGCGCAGGCGTTGAGCGATGCGGAGATGTTCTGCCGGCACATTTTTTCCTCATCGTCAATCTGTTTCAGGTTTTCGTGGCAGCGCGTTATGTCGCTTGCCAGCACTTTCATTTTGAGCGCTTCAAGTTCGGTTGTGATCTCCTCGTATCTGCGAGCCTTTTCCGCCTGTGCGGCAAGAGGCTCAAGTCGCTCTTCAATCTCGGTTACGATGTCGGTGATGCGTGCGATGTTGGTCTCGGTATCCTTTATTTTCTGGAGCGTTTTTCGTTTTTCAATTTTATATTTATTGATGCCTGCCGCCTCGTCAAAGATTGTGCGCCGCTCAATCGGCGCGAGATTGATGATGTATTCAACATCGCCCTGGCTGACGATGGAATAGTTGAGTTTGCCGAGTCCGGTGTCAAGGAGCATGGACTGAATATCGCGCAGGCGGCACGGTTCGTTGTTGATGAGGAACTCGCTTTCGCCGGAGCGGTAGTAGCGCCGAGTGATTGAGACCTCGCTGTGTGGGAGCGGGAAGAAGCCGTCTTCGTTGTCAAATGTCAATTCAACCTGCGCATAGCCGAGCGGCTTGCGCGAACCGCTGCCGTGAAAGACCACTTCTTCCATTTTCCGCCCGCGTATGGAACGGATATTGTGTTCGCCGGAGACCCAGACGATGGCGTCAAACAGGTTGCTTTTGCCCGACCCGTTGGGTCCCACGATAGCGGTAACGCCGGGCAGGAAGATGAAGTTCATCTTCGCGGCGAAAGTTTTGAAACCGTAAAGGCTTAATCCTTTGAGATACATGATATTGCAAATTGCAAATTGTAAATTGCAAATTGTAAATTTTTCATTCCGTTTATTTAGCCGCAGATTACGCGGATGTCGCTGATTTCCCTGCTGTTGATTCAGGGTTATACCCTGAACCAAATATGCAAAAAAAATCCGTATTTAAAATCTTTGCGCTCTTTTACTCGGACGCCGGCTGCTTCATCTTTTTCTTCCTGATCTTTTTGAGCGCCTTCAAGGCTGCGGCGCGCTCGGCGTCCTTTTTGGTGTAGCCTGTTCCATTGCCGTATTCTTTCCCCTTTATCAGCACTTTCATCGTGAACACTTTTTTGTGCTCGGGACCGGACTCCGACACAAGGCGATACTTGGGGATTTCCTTGTGAAGTTTCTGCACCAACTCCTGGAGCATGGTTTTCACATCCTCCACCTTTTCGGGAGAAGTAACGCTCTTGATCTCATCGTTCAGTATGCGCAGCACAAAGCGCGAGGTGAAGGCGTAAGGCTTCTCAAGGAAGACCACGCCCACGAGCGATTCAAGGCAATCCACCATAAACGAGGGCTTCACCTTGTTAGGTTCGCTGCCGACACCCTTGCCGAGCCGGATATAATCATCAAGCCCAAGCCTCTGCGCCGCCCTTGAAAGCACCTCGCTGCTGACAAGATAACTTTTCAGTTTGCTCATTTTGCCCTGATCGTAAGACGGAAAGGTTTTGTAAAGGTATGTGCAGACCGTGATGCCGATGACAGAATCGCCGAGGAATTCAAGCCGCTCGTAACTCAAAGAAAGCCTTTCCGGCTCGGACATCGGCACTTCGCCCCAGAAAGAAGGGTGGGTGAGGGCAGCCTCAAGCAGCGCGGTGTTGCGCAGATGGACGCCGAGTCTGCGCTGCAATTCTTTCAACCGCACAGAATAATCAACGACATCCGCAGTTTTCAAAATAACTCCTGGTTCTTCATAAAACAAAGTCAAAAATGTCAAATGTCAAAATCCAAATGACAAATCAATATCAAATGATAAAAAATGTCAAATGTCAAAATTAAATGCAAAATTTGTAATTTGATCTTTGGTATTCATTTGACATTTAGGCTTTGACACTTGAAATTGACATTCGTTTCTTCTAACCGAGCCGTTTTTTCAGATACTCAACGGCGTCGCTTATGGTCGTTATGAGGACGGCATCCTCATCGGGAATCTCAATGCCGAACTCATCCTCAAAAGCGAGGATAAGGTCAAATATCTGCACCGAACTTGCGCCAATATCGTCGCGGAATGATGCCTCCAGCACGATGCGCTCCTGCGGCACATCAAGTTCACGCACGATCACTTTCCTGATCCGTTCAAGATAATCCATTCAGTTCTGCCTCCTGTATGACTGTTAATCGTTTTTGGGTTGCGGTTGCGCCGCTGTAATCGGGACTCGTAGTCCGCATCTCGTAGTTCGGGAAAATTTTTAAATCCCGAATCCCGATCTACGAGTCCCGAACTACGATTCGAGCCGCGCAACCGTATAACTTAAACTATTATCTATGTCTCCGTCTTTACCGCCTTGAACACCTTGCCTTTGTAATAGCCGCAGTGCGGGCAGCCGCGATGGTTGGGGATTTTCCTGTGGCAGTGCGGACATTCCGTCAGTTCCGGCGGCTTCAGTCCAGCCTTCCACTGTGCCTTGCGCGCACGCGTGCTCGCCCTTGAAAGTTTATATTTTGGCAGCGCCATTCGTTATCACCTCCCGAATATAAATGTGCATATTGCGTAGTGCGTTGTTCATTTCATTTTCCCTACCTACTATATACTACCTACTACCTACTTCTAAAAAAGTCGTTCCTGAATCACTTCCCGTCCCTTTCTTATCACCGCAAGAATGGAGTCAAGTTTTTCTTCTAATTGCGCCAGCACCTCGTTCGCGTAGCGGTCGGCGCCCTCGCGAATACGCTGCGCCTCTTCTTCCGCATGGTTGATTATCTCGCTTGCTTCAACCGGCGCAGGAGTTGCAGGGGGCGGCGGCGCGGTTTCAACAACCGTGGCACTCGGGGCGCTCGGAGCAACATCATCCGCAGCCTTCATCGCCTCCGGTGTGAGCGAGCGCAGTTCGTTGAGAAGCGAATAGACCTTCTTCTCATCAACAATTATCTTGCCGATAAATGAGAGGAAGAAGCCCCTGTCAAAGAAATCCTCAAGTTCATCAAGAATCCTGTAGAAGCGGCTCACAGCCTCACGCTGTGATTCAGGTTTTTTATGGTGCGCCTTTTGTTCCATGCTTTTTCCAACCTTACCGACGCGAACTTCCTCCGCTATGTCCGCTGCCGGAATTTTCTCATCAAGCCTTCTTCAACTATCGGCGGCACGAAATCGCTCACCTCGCCGCCGAATGCCGCCACTTCCTTAATTATAGAAGAACTGAGGAATGAATATTCAGTCCGCGTTACCAGAAACACTGTCTCCATCCGCTCAAGAAGGTTTTTATTTACCAGCGCCATCTGAAATTCCATCTCAAAGTCGGTAACGGCGCGCAGCCCGCGGACAACGATGTTCACATTTATCTCTTTAAGAAAATCCACCAGCAGGCTGCTGAATGCCATCACCTGCACATTCGGCATGTCTTTTGTAACCTCTTCAAGGTATTTCTTTCTGTCTTCAAGCGAGAAAGTGGGAGTCTTCAACGGATTGTTCGCCACGGCGACGATAAGCCCGTCAAAGAGCGCCGATGCGCGGGTGATTATATCAAGATGCCCGTAAGTAACGGGGTCAAAACTCCCGGGATACACCGCCTGCTTCATCGTCTTCCCCCTTTGCAGTTTTTTTCCAGAACGATATAAAGGTTCTTCCACACTTCAACTGCCGCTTCACTGCGATCCGCCCACGCCTTTCCCCCTCAATTTTTCGGTCGTTCTGCCCGATGATGATGCCGTCGGGTGATAAATATTCCCCCGCGCCGAGCAGGTCAAGTGTTTTATCAAAGAGACCGCCGGCGTAGGGCGGGTCTATAAAAATAATATCATATTTTTCGCCGTCAACAGATTCAAGGAAATTGAAAACATCCTTCTGGATGATACGGACGGCGGAATCCGGGATGCCGAGCCGCTCGCAATTGCGGCGTATGATTTGAGCGCACATCGGGTGCGAATCAACGAAGGTAACGGCGCTGGCGCCGCGGCTGATCGCCTCTATCCCGACGCAGCCCGTCCCGGCGTAAAGGTCAAGAAACCGCGCACCGCTTACACTGCCGGATATGATGTTGAATATATCTTCCCTGATGCGGTCATAGGTGGGACGCAGTGAGCGCATCCGCGCAGGGAGTTTCAGCAGTTCCCTCCGTTTATATTTCCCTCCAATAACTCTCATAAAGAGAGGTTGTCTTAGAATAACCTTTACAGGTATTCCCAATGCACAATGAATTATGATAGCATAATAAATGTATGTTTATCAAACGGTTTTTTAATAATGGGTCTGCGACATAAAAGTGGGGTTGCAATTTTTTTTGAGATGTGTTATTGTAGATAAATATCTACAATAAGAGGAGGAACCATGAGTGCGCCGAGCAAAGCGTATTGGTGCTTGTTGGAGAGCTGTCTGAGTGAAGCGGGCAGGAAGTCCAACTTGGGAAAAGGTTAGCCACCACCCCAATACTGAATTCCACATTTAGGGAGGCAAC
>JBFMBQ010000502.1:0-3960 GCA_040755115.1 bacterium | reverse complement strand
AAACTATTAAAAAGGGCGAAATAAAAGTGGTTTCCCGTGAGGAAATTTACGCACAATTGAGCAGATTGGCATTAAGTGATTTTGGTGATGTCGTAGAAAATACAAAGATTATTGAGGGAAAACTACGATTAATGTTAATTGACGGAAGTTTTATGGATGTGTGGTTTTCTATCAAGAAAAGAGGGATTTACGCTTATCATTGGGAGAGAAGAGAAATTGATGGCACGATATATAGATATAACAATCTCCCAGATAAGAAAGCAAAAAAACTGAAAACTTATCCGAAGCACTTTCACAATAAGAGCGAAAGTAATGTATTGGAGAGCAATTTGAGTGACAAACCAGAGGAAGCCTTGAGAACAATTCTGGATTCTGTCAGGAAAATTATTCGTTAACTCATCACGCTGTCTTTGATTTGCAACATTTTTCTAAATGTTTTAAATAAATTTATCCTGTCTCGTTTTTTACTTCTATCTTCTCATTTTAATCAAGCGCTTTTAGAGGAAATTGTCAGGGCGTGATATTTTGTCATTTCCGACAGGATGTCAACGAGAGAGTTTTCCATTTCTTTTTCTTGTGATCGGGGAAAGCGCTCAAGTTCGCTCGCACGCTCCGGTTCAACAAAATAAAACATACCTCTTATCTCCTTCACCGCAGGCAGCAATTTCATAACGGCGAGGGCATAAATTTTCAGTTGAAGATGGTATCCTTTCGCTTTTTCTGGAATCTGCGCTGCATCAATTTCATCCGTTTTATAGTCAACTATGTGCCATAATCCATTATCCAAAAACAAGGCGTCTACTTTGCCCGCAACCGTCCAATCCTTCACCTTTAAGAGAAACGGAAATTCTCGCTTCGCTCCCCTTGAAAATACCCTGTGTCCTAACTCTGAATTCAAAAAATTAACTGAGCGGGGCAGATACTTCTGATGCAGCGATTCACGAACGCTGTTATCTGTTATTTTATATTCCGTCAAAATGTCATCAAACATTTTTTCAATTTCTACACTTGTGAGATTTCCGAGATGTTCAAACAGTTTGTGGACTATCTCACCGCGCAGAAGCGGCGAATAAGCGGGGTCAGGAGACCCCGCGCTACAGTCTTGTTGGATGCCAAGAATCTGACGATCGTAATATCCATCCTTGTCCTTGATAAATTCAGCGATTTCCGTAACGGAAAATCGTCCTCTACCCGGAGGGAGAATAATAGGTTGTAGGTATTTCAAATTCGGCATGGCAAAATCATCTGTGATTTCGGGCTTGAGAAATTCTGTTTCAACAGACGGCACGCACTCAACAACCGCAATGCCTGCATCTTCATAAGAAGAAAAACCAAGCGCATTCAACGCATTATGAATCCAGCGATCCCATCGCTCCGCCTGATCCTGTGCGCTGGAAAAAGTGCGGCAGTCGTTTCCAAACCCGGAAAGTATGAGGAGATCGCGCGCGCGCGTGCAGGCGACATAAAGCAGCCGTTTTGCTTCATCGGTCTCTTTGTTCTGCGCACTTTTCTGGAGAGATGTGCGTATGTATCGCAAACCTTCATTCTCATCACCGAGATTTGCGCCGATCTCATATTCCCCGTCGTCCCACTTACCCAGTATGCAGGAATGCAGAGTCCTGTCGGCAATTTTATCGCTCAAACCTGTAAGAACAACAACGCGAAATTCCAGTCCCTTTGATGCGTGAATCGTGAGCAGGCGCACGCCTTCAGTTTCATCAAGCGGCAGTGCTGCCTCCGCCTCGCGTGGTTCTGACGACCTCATCTGTGAAAGGAATTCGGCTGTTCTGTGAAGATTGCAGCCGTGAGTGAATTCATGGTTTCGTATTAGGTTCAGCACCTTGTCAATATTTGCCATACTCTGCGCACCGCGCAGCCCCGATCCTGCGGCGCCATAATAGCCTGTGTCCTCCAGAGCACGGCGAACGAGCGCTGCGGTTGGAATGCGCCCTGCCGCTGCCAGCCACCGCGCAATACATTTATGTGCGAATCTGATTTGGGACGAGAATTTTTCGCCGTCAATTTCTTCATTTGCTTTTCGCAGCCTGTCAAGAAGCGTTTCACCTTCTTCAATTGCGATGCGGAACAGTTCCTCGTCGGAAATGCCGAAGATAGTAGAGCGCAGAACTCCTACGAGTGTGGCATTCCTGCGAGGGTCGGCTAAAAACTTCAGAAGCATTATTATGTCTTCAACTTCCTGCCGCTCATAAAACCCGATGCCGCCGACAACGACAAAGGGAATACCATATTTTCTCAGCGCTTCCTCGTATAGTTTCAGATGCGTCCTTTTGCGGAAAAGGATGGCGATATCTTTTGAGTTGAAACTAAGCGGTCTTGATGACGCGCCTTCAGTGTTGTGATTATTGTATATCAACTGCCGAATCCGCACTGCTACCAGTTCTGCTGTTTTCTTTTCGCGTTCTTCCTTCGGCGCGTTCAGGTGAACGCGCCCTGCAATTTGGTCTTCTTTCAGTTCGGCTTCGCCGGTCTCAAAAATTATTTCAACACGCGGTGCACTGTCAGCGGCATCCTGCTGTTCGGCGTCGCGCCACGCTTTCATCTGATCGTAGAATATCGCTGATAGAGGCGCGTTCAGGTGAACGCGCCCTACAATTTCAGAACAACTAAAAATTTCGGAAAATATCGTGTTGTAAAAATCCATTAGTTTTGGATGGGAGCGGAAGTTCGTATCAAGTGAAATCTGTCCGATGTCTTCGGCGGCTTCAACTAATTTTTTATTTAAATTCGGGCGGCGACCGAGTTTTTTGTTTGCCTTCTGAATCCTGTCTCTCGCGCCCTTGAATATGGTTACATCTGCTCCGCGAAATTCATATATACTCTGCTTCTCATCGCCGACAATAAAAATATTCCCCTTGCCATCATCTGCAAATGAGCATATCTCCTTAATTATCTCCCACTGTATCGGACTGACATCCTGAAATTCGTCCACCATAACGAACCGATACCGCTTTCGCACCATATCCTTTACTTGGGGAGATTTACTCAACAAGTTCAGGGCGTATATTTCAAGGTCGTTGAAATCAAGCAGAAGTCCATTCCCCTTGCCCTTAAGGTAAAGTTCAACGACTCTGATGAAAACACGCGCCAGCGCACTTAAAAACAGTGATGTGAAATTATCCTTAAGCAAAACCTCATCTTTGTCGTCCTGTTTATGGAGCAGTTTCTGTAAAATATTCTTCAGATGACCGCTGACCTCCCCTGTTTCCCATTCCGAATACCGCCTGCCCCATTCAACGGCATTAAGCCCTGCGCCAAGCAGATATTCAAGATTTTCAGAACACTTGCCGTATTCCCAGAAACTGCACAGGGTTTCAAAGTCGGCATCACCGCCGTCTGCCATGTCGCGCAGGGATTCAGAAACAACTTCATGGCGTAAAAGCAGCGCGTCGTTCTCATCAAGAACATCAAAATCCGGGGCGACCCCTGCCTCTACGGGAAACTCGCGCAAGAGCGAGCAGCAGAACGAATGTATCGTTGATATTGATGACTCTGTGATCGCTTCCATCACATCTTCCCAGTAATTTATCAACTCTTCTGAATGTTCACCCAGTGGCTTTTGCAATGCCTCAAACCGCTCCACCACGCGTTCGTATATGCGCGACTTCATCTCGCCGGCTGCCTTCTCTGTGAAGGTTATCGCAAGTATCTCGTCCACTCCCGCCAGCCGCGCATCAAGTATCTGAAAGTAACGCTCCACCAACACGAGCGTCTTCCCTGACCCGGCGCCCGCGGTGATCGCAAGGTGCCTGTCAAGCGCAAGAGCCTCTTTTTGTCTCCGTGTCAGTTCCATATTCCGCACGCCATACTCCGCATTCCGCATTTACTTACATCTTTCACCCTGGAATATAAATTCCCGCCTCTTGTGCATTCAATGTTTCTCCAAGCCTTTTCATCTTCTCGTAATCAATCCGACAGATTCCGCGAACTTCACACCACCTG
>JBFMBQ010000501.1:0-5295 GCA_040755115.1 bacterium | reverse complement strand
TTTGAGTGATTTTTCATTGCTGTCCAATCAATTGTTTTTAAAAAATTGGCTTATTATAAGGCTTTTTTGTTATAGGTGCTGTAGGGCGGGGTCTCCGCACCCCGCCGTGTTAAGGCGCGATGGGGTAATCGCGCCCTACATATCTGGATTTTTTGATTGGATAGCAGTGGTGATTTTTAAACAAAATGTAGGGGCGACCGGCCGGTCGCCCCTACATCTGTGTCAATCCGCGTTAATCCGCGTCTAAAAAATTCTGTGCAAAGCGCACTAATTTAATTCTCAAAACGGTAATTTTGAAAGTATCTTAGCAAGCCCCGCATTCACAGGCGACATAAGACTGAGCACGGGCGCCGCCATATCAAAAAGTTTTTTCAAGTTCACTTCGGGATAGAAACGAATCCACCCCTCCTCAAATATTTGATGTAATGCGTTGGTGATATTAACCGTTAAACTCGCAATTTTTTCGCCGTTGCCGCTTTCTTCATACGCGGTCTTAAACGCACCGAAAAAATTGATGCTCGCAACCTTGAGAATACCGATATCTATATGCTGCAAATCTTCCTGCGATTTAACCCATGCCTTAAAATGCTCAAACGCCTCAGCCATCAGATTGTCATACAGCAATTCCGCCCCCCGTGCGTCCCATTCCTGGCCAAGCCTGTCTTTCAGCGCATGAAACTCGGTATAGACACCGTCCTCCTCCAGTTCAAGCGCAGCCCATATTATGCGGTTGCCGCGCAAATTCGTAACCACAGTCAGCATTGAACCATTATCGCCGAAAAGCGCCCTCTTCCCGCCGCTCTTCAAAATGCGGTAAATAAGCCTCGCATCCGCCTTGAACGGCAGAAAATATGTGTCAACAAGCGCCTCCTCGCGATCAATCTTCTCTCCGGAATTTATCCTCTGAAACCTTTCTGTAAGACCCAGCCACGGCGCCTTGAAGGCTTCCGCGCTCCACAACATAATTTCCCTTTCCTCATCAGTAAGTGTAACCATCTTCCCTCACCCTTTCCTCACGATTAAATTATCCTGATAGTTTATTGCAGTCTCTATGATATATACGAAAAATTACTTTGTCAAATAATACCCGATAATTTCAAATATCAAAGTTCAAATGTCAAATGAATTTCAAAGATCAAATGACAAATTTGGGTAAGATGGTAGATGGTAGAAGTAAGACGATCCTTGATCGTCTCCCGTCTTCCGTTTCCCTTCTTATGAACTTTGACATTTGACATTTGAACTTTGATATTGATTTGGATATTTGGCATTTGGCATTTGAACTTTGACATTCGGACTTTTTAATTTAACATCGTTGCCTTTTAGAAAATCATTCTGTTCGCCCTCATTGAAACAACCCGAGAGATTCCTATATAGGAAAATGAAAAAACACAAACCAGACCAGGCACACGACAAATGAGCAAAAAACATATCCCCTGCACGAAAATTGACAAAAAAATATGTTTATTCCTCGCAGAAATATTCCTGTTCGCAGGCATTCTTCTCTCCGCCTACTCCCTGCAACACCTCATAGGTAATATGCCCGCTAATCTTAGAAGTTTACAAACTGAAAACAGTGCAGTTGCGGCTTACAATCAGGCTGGCTTTGATATTGCCGGCAAAAATCAGATCGGTTACACCGCAGACCGCCTCTTCGTTATCATCACCCCCGCAGCAATCCTGCTGTTTCTTTACCAGACATCCCTGATGCGCGGTGTCCTGAACAGAATCAAAGATACATCAAAGAAATTTACGAAAAAAACACAATAAATTTCAAATATTTTATCCGCTAATCTCACGAATTCTCACGAATTGTAGGGCGCGGTCTCCGCACCGCGCCGATTAATTCGTGTAATTAGTGGATAATCTTTTAACAAACATCCTTCCGCATTTTGGACTCTGATTTTTTTTTATTTTAAAGCGGGATTGTGCGCTTTATCGCCGTCAATCCACGCAATTCTCATGCATGCCCCTGCATGTTGTAAGCAGGGGAAAGAAAGGGGAGAGTAAAATGAATGAAAAAGAACAAAAACTACTGAAACAACTCAAAGATTACTTCGCAGTCGCACGCGAAAAAGTTGAACCCGTTCACGAAGAAATCCGCTACAACAGGGAAATCTATCTGAACAAGAAGATCAAAACCTACTGGGGCGAACCAAATGACGACGAAAAACGGCAGGTCTTCCGCAGTTCATTAGTCGCCAGCAAGATTGACACCGCCACTGCCATCCAGACCGATACACGCGCAAAAATCTTCATCAGCCCTGAATCACCGCCCGCTGAAGAATTCTCCGCCGAAATCACCCCGCCACCGGAACTCATTCCACATTCCGCACTCCGCACTCCGCATTCCAACAACATTGACACACTCGCACAAACCATCAACAAAGTCTTTGACAACTGGTGGGAAGAAAACCGCACCGATGAGGAAAACTACAAAATCGTCAAAGAAGCACGCACCGCAGGAACAGCAGTCGCTAAAATCCGATGGGACGCCGACGCAAAAAACGGTCAGGGCGAAGTCGCCTTTGAAAGAATCCCCGTTGAAGACTTCTACCCCGACCCGGACGCCGACGACATTGAAAATTGCAGGTATTGCTTCCAGACAAAAATCATCACAATGCAGGAACTGAAAGAACGATACGGGGAAAAAGCCAAAGACATTGAACCCGACGCCGAATACTCCATCCTGCATAACGACAGAAAAACCGACGATGTAGACGACGGATTGAAATACCGCATTGAAAAAGTCCGGCTCACAGAGTGTTACTTCAAATCCGCCGCCGAACTGGAAGATCGCAGCGACCACCCATCCCCACCCAATCCGCAATCCGCATTCCGCACTCCGCATTCTGCAATCCGCACTCCGCACCCCCAAAACGGTCGCCTCATCGTCTTCGCCGGCAGCCGCATCCTGCGGGACGAACCCAACCCCTACCCCTGGTTCCCCTTCGTCAAGTTCACCGCAAACCCCATACCCGGCAGTTTCTGGGGCAAACCCGATGTCAGAGACCTCGCACCCGTCCAGGAAATCGCTGATATGGTCATGCAGCAAATCCTCGCAAATATGAAAATCGTAGGCAACGCCAAAGTCATCTACGAAGAAGGCTCGCTCGTTGACCCCGATGCGCTCAGCAACCTCGTCGGCGAAATGGTGCGCGTAACCAATCTCGGCGGCGTCCGCTTCATACCCGCGCAGCCAGCCGCAGCAGACGGCTACGCCATCTACGACCGAATGCTCATCCTCGCCGACGAAATCAGCGGCATCCACGATGTCAGCGAAGGCCGCCGCCCCGTAAATGTCATCAGCGGCAAGGCAGTCATCAACCTCCAGGAAGGTACCAACAGAAAGTTCCGCCCCTCCGCACGCTTCTTTGAAGGCTTCCTCAAAAAAGCAGCAGAGAAAATCCTCTATCTCATGCTCCAGCACTACAAAAAAGGCAGAATCTACAGATTCGGCAACGAACGCCGCCTGACCGGACGGCTCCCCATTGACCTCAAAGACCTCAACATCACCTTTGACATCACCGTCGGCAGCAACACCTCGCTCCCCGCCGACAAAGAAAGCCGCGCCAACCTCGCCGTTACACTCCTCCAGACACGCGCCGAAGACGGACTGCCAGTCGTTGACAGACGATATGTTCTGGAACAGTTGGAATTGCCAGGTCACGAGGAAGTGCTCAAGCGGCTTGAAGCAGGAAATATGCCCGCAGGGAATATCCCCGGCGGCGCCGAACCGCCCGCTGATGTAGGGGCAGGGCTTGCCCTGCCCAAAATGCCAGGCGGCGAACTCGCAGAGATGATGCCAGGTAATTTTGAGTTTTAAGTTTGATTTATATTTTTAACCACCGAGGATAAGGAGATGAAAAGATTTAAATTCACTTAACAAGGGTGTTGAGTGAAACGATCTATAATTAAGGAGGCATCTATGGATATAACACAATCAACAGGTAGAAGAAGTTTTGATTCATTCCGCGAACTAACCGAACATTTGAAAAAACTTTTTTGGACTCAGAAAAGGAGGATGGGAAAGGTAAAAATATTGATAATTTATCTCTAAAAGGAATCTCCAAGAAGATTTTCGGTGGCGGTGTTGTGCATAACGACACAGATGAAATCATCGCTGTTGCTGGTGAGGATATGGCAGGGTCTTACAGATCTATTTACCTTTATCCGGGTGAGACAACTAAGGAAAAACTATCAGATGTTGACGCGGTAGTCATTTTACCCAGTCAGCGTTTCAGACTCCCTGGTGGAATATCAGAAACGGTAGGAAGCGGTGCGATCAAGATTCGGGATTACACCAGGGCAGTGGTTATTAAGGGTCCTCTTGGATTAAGTGTAACTGGACCTGGGCAATGGTATATTCCACCACAAGTTGCAAAAGACCATGGTTGGGTGCCACCATCATACCCACCTTGATGGCTGACAGTGATAGAACAATAGCATTATATGAGATCATTAAAATTTAAGCGCTGGTATCATACTTCTATATTTGTTTTTTTTATTTTACTCCTATTTATTGGATTGAATCTTTTAATTTCAATGATAGAGTTTGCTGATGAGTATCAATTAAAACAGAACCTTGTCAGGCATATCGGGATTCATCCTGATATTACTTATTTTTCACTCGTTGTTTTCGGCGTTTTTCTGCTCATTCTCGGATTTCCTATGCCCCATCTTCTCAATCTACCACCACACAGAATAGTAAGGAAAATTTTTATACTGATCGCTTCTTTTAACCTTTTTATGTTTCTGATCTCACTGTTTTTTTACATAGGCATTAATTTTTTATCTGTTTTTTATCTGGACGATCAAGTTTATTACCATGAAACCTTGTATGCTGCGGGCTATAATGATAAACAATTCAGGAGAGTTCATCAAGGTGATAATATTTATGATGTGAAAGAAAAACTTGGCGATCCGCTGCGGATTTTACATTGCGAGAATGGCACGAATATATGGAAATATACCATACAGGGACCTAAAGGCACGCACTATGTTGTTAGAGAAATTGAAATTGGCAGAGATAAAAAAGTAAAGAGAACAAGAGCGTTTTACTTTGTTGATTAGTATGATTCACGGAATAATTATATATGGCGACATAAATAATTGCGCATAATTGTATGTCGGGGACCCGCATCTGCGAAAGCAGGTGTCCGCACCCCGCCGATAAACATCAGCATAAATTTTTGTTGCTGTGTATAGACTTAATGTGCCGGAAGGGGAAAAAATTAAGGTTGTGAGGGTGAAAGTAACAGAGAGTGCGAAAAAGGCTTTGCCAAAACGATTTTA
>JBFMBQ010000500.1:0-4004 GCA_040755115.1 bacterium | reverse complement strand
TATCGCGCTTCTTTAGACTTGAGTAAAAAAATCCCCCCCTGCATCAGGAGGGGATCATTTTTAATTCACTTAATCGGATTAAACCGCTTAACCTCTTACAGACTCACTTCGCATACTCCACCGCCCGCGTCTCCCTTATCACATTCACCTTGATCTGACCCGGATACGAAAGGTCGGCTTCAATCTTCTTGGCGATATTGCGCGCAAGCAGCAGCGTCCCGTTATCGTCAACGGTGTCGGGCTTCACCACGATCCTGATTTCCCTGCCAGCCTGAATGGCAAACGCCTTCTCCACGCCGTCAAACTGCTGCGCAAGGTCCTCAAGCAGAGTGAGCCGCTTGATATAAGATTCAAGGTCTTCGCGGCGCGCGCCGGGCCGCGACCCTGAAATGCCGTCGGCGACTTGAACGAGTATCGCTTCAATCGTCTGCTGTTCAACATCCTCGTGGTGGCTCTCAATAATATGCACTATACCGCGCGATTCGCGGTAGCGCCGTGCAAGGTCTGCACCGAGGACAGCGTGCGTGCCTTCAACTTCAAAATCCACAGCCTTACCGATGTCGTGCAGCAGCCCGCCCCTCACTGCAAGCGGGACAGAAACCTCAAGTTCCGCAGCCATCGCAGCGGCAAGATGCGCCACCTCCACAGAGTGGGCTAACATGTTCTGTCCGTAACTTGTGCGGTATTTCAGTCTCCCCAACAACTTGATAAGTTCGGGATGTATATCGGTTATCTTGAAGTCAATTACAGTCTTTTCGCCCTCCTCCACGATCTTCGCCTCCAACTCGGCGCGGGTCTTTTCAATGACCTCCTCTATCCGTGCAGGGTGAATGCGTCCGTCCGTTATCAACTTTTCAAGCGACAACCTGGCAACCTCGCGCCTAATCGGGTCAAACGCGGAAATCACCACCGCCTCCGGCGTGTCGTCAACCACAAGATCAACACCCGTCAGGTTCTCAAAGGCGCGTATATTCCGTCCCTCGCGCCCGATGATACGCCCCTTCATCTCGTCGCTCGCCAACTGCACAACCGACACCGTGCTCTCCGTTATATGGTCAACGGCGCACTGCTGGATCGCCATTGTAACGATATGCTGCGCGCGCCGCTTCGCCTCCTGCTTCAATTTGTCCGTGTAGTCCTTGAGCACAGTCGCCGACTCGCGCTTGAGGTCCTTCTCAAGCATCTTCAACAGATAGTCCTTTGCCTCTGCGGCGGTCATCCCCGAAATCTCTTCTAACTTCTTCTTCTGTTCCTCCAGCGCTCTCTCCAGTTGCTTCTGGGAATCTTCAATCTGTTCCTCTTTCTGGCGCAACTCTGCCAACTTCTTATCAGCCGTCTCCATCTTGCGGTCAAGCGTCTCCTCACGCTGCGTCAGGCGGTGCTGAAGTTTGTCAAGTTCGCTCTGCTTGCGCCGTGAATCGCGCTCGGCGTTGCTTATCAGCCTGTGCGCCTCTTCCTTCGCCGCTAAAATCGCCTCTTTCGCCTGCGCCTCGGTCTCACGCCTCGCATCCTCCTGAAGTTTCAGACCCGTGTCCACCAGAACGCTCTGCTTTACCTTCGCCGTTGAGCGATGGTAAATATAACCGGCAAGCAGACCAAGTCCGAACAGCACAAAGAATCCAACATAAACTAACGGATTAATTTTGTATCACCTCCTTATTATCAATGATCATGTGTCTCGTTGAACGGTTGCGCGTCTGGAATCGTAGTTCGGAAATCGTAGTTTGGGATTCGGGATTTAAAGATTTTTCCCGAACTACGAAATGCGAACTACGAATCCCGATTCAAGCCGCGCAACCGCAACCGATTAATGAAAACATAATGATTCAGTCAGATTACTAACCGAGGAAAGAAAATATAGAGGCAAAAACTTATAACTGTCAGGCAGCAGGGACTTTGATCTTCTTTTTTACCTCGTTGAGGATTTTATTAAATAATTTTGAATCTTCTTGAAGACTCTGTCTGACCCGCTCTTTGCCCTGCCCAACCCGTTCTTCACCAAGGACGAACCAGGTGCCGCGCTGCTCAAGCACGCCCTGCGCAAGCGCCATATCAATCAGGTCGCCGTATTTACAAATCCCGGTCCCGAAAATGATATCAAACTCTGCTTGTTTGAAGGGCGGTGCGAACTTGTTTTTCACCACTTTTGCACCGGTGCGGACGCCGATGATGTCAGTCCCCCTCTTGATGTTCTCAATCTTCCGAACTTCAAGCCGCAGTGAAGCGCTGAACTTGAGCGCCATACCCCCAGGGGTAGTCATCGGATTGCCATACATAACACCTATCTTCTGGCGCACCTGGTTGATGAAGACCACGCAGGTCCTGGATTTGTGGATATTGCCCGTGAGTTTGCGCAGCGCCTGACTCATAAGCCGCGCTTGCAAACCGACATGGACATCGCCCATCTCGCCTTCCAGTTCAACGCGCGGCACAAGCGCCGCCACTGAATCAATCACCACCACTTCCACAGCGCCGCTCCGCACAAGCATATCCGTTATCTCCAGTGCCTGCTCGCCTGTGTCAGGTTGTGAGATGAGAAGATTATCAATATCCACGCCGAGCCTTTTCGCATAAAGCGGATCAAGCGCATGCTCGGCATCAATAAAAGCAACCACACCGCCGCGCTTCTGCGCCTCCGCCGCCACATGCAGCGCAAGCGTGGTCTTCCCCGATGCCTCAGCGCCGAAGATTTCAACCACCCTGCCTTTCGGAAACCCTCCAATCCCAAGCGCTTTATCAAGCGACAGAGAACCTGTTGGTATCACATCAACATTGACGGTCTTCGTGCCGCCGAGCCGCATTATGCTGCCGTCACCATACTGGCGTGTTATCTGGCTTAAAACTGAATTTAATGCCTTATCGTCTTTTGCAACCTTCTCATCAGCCAATTTTCTTTACCTCGGTTATAAAAAACCCATCTTTTCTCAAAAGATATTATATTTGCACTAACATTTTTTAACAAGCAGTAAATAAAAATTAAATATTTTGACGCTGATCACGCTGATTTTTTATGAATTATGCGGTTTGATTCCAAGGCGAAAAGTTCTGATTTTTTTAAGCCATTTGATTTATGAATGACGAAACAATGAAGGGTATAAAATTCCAAATTTTAAGCACCAAATTTCAAACAAATTTCAATTTCAAAATTCTAAAAACTCAAACATTTTCTTCTATTTCTTTCCTGTTTTGTATTTTGAGCATTGGAATTTATTTGGGATTTGTTATTTGTAATTTGTAATTTTGATTATGCCTTTATCTGCCTGAGAAAGAGTATAAGAAGAAGAAATTCCATCTTGCCCGGTCGCGCCCCACGCTTGAAATTAAACTCAGCAACCCGCGTTATCTCAAAAGAGGAAATCTTAAAATGTTCCATAATAACTTCGTCTTCCGTCAATTCCTTCAAACCCGGCGGTAACTTTATGTGTTTTCCGCGCTTTTCCGCCGCTTTTAATTCATCAGTTTTTTTGGGCATCAGACCTGCCTCTTCAAGAAGCGTTGTAACCTCCACACGATAAACAGGTGCAAGTTTGGACAAGACCCGTGCGGATGGTATCTTTTGTCCTGTCTCCACCTGTGATAAATATGAGTTTGAGACACCAGATTTCAGGTAAACCTGTCGCAAACTCAAGCCGCGTCTTTCTCTGAGTTCTCTCAATAAAGAACCTAAATTCGGCATTACATCGGGTTCTTTTTTCATCGTATTTGAAGTGTAGCATAGCAGTTTGTGCAAAAGAGAAAAAATATTCAAAAAATGATTGACATAACAATCAATATATTATAATATGACCGCTAAATCAATCTCTGGGAGGCGCAATTATGTCAAAAAAACTTCTAAATTTGATAGTGATCTCAATTTTGTTAGTTGTTTCAGCGCTGATTAGTGGCTGTGGTGGGGGCGGTGGAGGCGGAGGAACACCCGTTGCGACAGCGGTCTGCGGCAATGGCAAAATAGAAACCGGCGAGACTTGCGACGATGGCAATAAAACCGCCGGCGATGGATGCAG
>JBFMBQ010000499.1:0-4181 GCA_040755115.1 bacterium | reverse complement strand
CACCATTCAGTTACAGGCATTTCATCAATCCTGCCGAAAGGATTTGCAAATTTTATTGTTCCTGACGGCTCGTTTATTCCGATGATGACACCGTAGTGAGTAACTTTTTTCGGGGGGTGAAATTCGTCAATAGTTGCATAGATAAAGATGGTTGGGAGTGCGAGTTCTAATTGTTTAACTATATGTGCATATATGTTTTTATCGTTTCCTGTCATCCGTACGGTATAGCCTATTTTGCGCAGGAAGTGGTTAAATCCGGCACGCAATGTCCAGTGCAGCGTCCCAACAGGGTGAGTAAGACATCTGCGCGCAATCTCGTGCTCCGAAACCTTCAATCCTAAAAAATCCAGCGCCATCCGCACTGCCGCCGGTCCGCAGGTGTGATCGGTCTCCTGCTTGTAGATCGTGAAATCAGGCAGTTCATAAACCGCCTCGCCGAGAGGCGGAAGTTGATGTTTGTGGTCGCTCAAAGTCTTTTTCCTGTCAATTTACTTTGTTCCGAATTTACATAAAATCCATCACTTTTACTCATGGTAATATAAAAGGAAATATTCAAAGGTTCAACAATTCGTATATAATAGCAGAACCATGACGGACGGTATAAGAGATGCGTCGTTTTTTTCATTTTCAGGGTATGAAGATTACGAGCGGATAATTCTCGGCATACCTGAACTGACGGATTTGCCTGCCGAGGTATTGAGTATTGGCAAAAGCGTCAGAGGAAGGATAATCTATTGCCTGCGCATTGGCGAAGACAGCCCTGCAAAAAGAGGGGTTCTTTACCTTTCTATCGTTCACAGTATGGAATTCATCGGCGGCGACTTGAGCCTGGCAATCATCCGATGGTTTCTTGATAAAAAAAATAAAGAGGAGTCATTGCGGATAATTGCTCGCTGCAATGCGTATTTTATCCCTGTGGTCAATCCCGATGGTTATCAACGGGCAGTGGACAAGCGAGGCAAACCGGGCATTTTTTTTGTCCGCAAGAACGCAGCCGGTGTTGACCTGAACAGGAATTTTCCTGTTGGATTTTCTAGGATTGGCTTTAATCCTGCCGTATCATCAGGGCTGCGGTTTATGCCGGTATATCGCGGACCGATGCCGTTTTCGGAGCCGGAAACGCGCGCAATCAAGAATTTTGTTGAAAGTATTTCCTTGCGTGCCTCAATATCGTTCCACAGCCCGGGCAGATACATCGGTTATCCTTACTGTTATAAAAAATCACGCTGTCCCGATCGCGATGAATTGCACCGACTGGCGATGGCGATGAGGGCGCAACAGCCCTATTTCAAATACAGGGCAGGGCAGGAATACAACTATTATCCGACAACAGGCGATCTTGATGACTGGCTTTATGAAGAGTTCGGGGTATTTGCGTTTATTATGGAGATCGGCAGGGTGGGATTTCGTTTTAATGATCCGTCAACCTGGCTCAGCCCGTTTGCCTGGTGCAACCCGCCTGATGTGGAACGCGAAATTGAGAACAACCTCCCTGCGGCATTATATCTTGCTCGCTGGGCAGCGGGGATTGGTTGATGTTGAACCACGGAAGCGCGGAAGTATGGAATTTAATAGTCTTATTTCTTTAAAGTTTGGATTTATGCGGATATTGTGCTTTTTGTTCTCTTTTCTTTATACCTTATTTTTTCCTTGATATAAGTTCGCCACATCTCTATCAATTCATTATCAGGTTCAAGATCATATTCGGTGCTGTCATGTGTATCAAGGAAATTCACCATTTCTTCAATAGTTTTAAATTCAGGCATTTTCTTCTTTATGACTTTGGGCATTATATCTCACCCCTTTTTCAAAATCCCTTTCTTTCGCCGATAAAACACTTTCTCCCGATTGGTCATGTCTCTGCTTGTAATTATAAAGGCATCTTTTGCCCTCCAATCTATTATGGCAACTGTGAACAGGTAACGACCAGCCTCTGTCCGAGAGTAAATAAGAGAACTGTTAAATTTACCTTTTTGCACATATATACTTTCATCATTGTTTAATGCTTCTTTAACCTCTTCTATTTCAATCCCATGTTTCTTTATCAGTTTTTCTTTTATTCGCCATGTTGTCCGTATCCTCATTATCTAATCCACATTTATAATGTATCTTGATCACACATCATTGTCAATAAGTGAGAAGGTTATTCTATCCATAAGGGTCCTATTAAAAATTCACATTAAAATCCCCGCTGATTTTAATGCGCTCTGGATTTTTCTTTTCTGCTTTTCGGTGATCTGCGGCAGGGGCGATTTTACAAGCGGCGTTATCGGATAGCCTAATAGCCGCATCGCTTCTTTGAGCCGCGCCTGCTGTGAACCGCCGATGTTCAGGGACAATCCCAACCGGCTCGTTACCTTGATCAGCCGCCGTGCCGTCCCCGTTGAAAACTGCACATCGCTTAACACCGGCAGCGCTTCAAAAACCTTTTTCTCCGCTTCTTTAGCGCGGCGGCGATCACCTGCTTTCTGCAATTCATACATTTCAACAACGACCTCCGGTATCAGGCACGGCATCGGGCAGATCACGCCGCACGCCCCCATCTCCATCATCGGGCGCAGAAGCAGACTCGTGCCGCTGAAAACCGATGCAGGCTTCTTTATCGCTTCAATATGTCTCTTGACCACAGGCAGCAGGAAAGTGCTCTCTTTCATACCTATGACCTTTTCTATTTCAAACAACCTGCCGACCTCGTCGGGTTCAAGATTCAGGCGCAGTGTCTGCGGGAAGTGATAATATATGATTGGCGGCGCAACCGTCTCCGCAATCCGTTTGTAGTGGTTATAAACATCCTGAAATTTGAGATTGTAATACATCGGCAAGCCGAGCAGGAAGGCGTCAACGCCGATCTTTTCGCCCATTTTGCACAACTGAAGCGTCTCGTCCGTGCCGAACGCGCCGAAGCCGGCAACAACGGGGACTTTTCCACCCGCTTCTTCCACCGCCGCCTCCATCGCCGCCTGCTTGTCTTCCCTCGTGAGATATGGAAATTCACCCGTGCTGCCCATCACTACGACGCCGTGCACCCCCTTTTCAATGAGCCGCCGCGCGATGAACTTCAAACCTTCTTTATCAACCGTTCCGTCTTCCTTTAATGGTGTTGGCATTACGGGGAAGACACCTGCAAATTCTTTTTTCATTTCCGCTCCCGTGCCTGTAAAATTAAGATTTTAATTTTCAAATGGTTATAATATACATTGAATGTGTGAAAATTTAAATACAGCGTGGAATGTTGTAAGTGAGATGGTAGATGTGAGAAGTGAGACGGTAAAAATCATCTTTGCACTGTGCCATACGCACGCGTGCTTGTTACCTCTTTGTAAAAAATCGCTCAATTTAGGTAATATTTAATACTATGGTGCTGAGCATCAAAACAGGTGAATCGCCCGAGGTGATCAAGGGTTTGCGGAAAATCCTGTTAAAAACGGGCTACACCTGCAATAACAACTGTATTTTTTGTCATTCTGTGCCGTTTCGTGCATATCCTGATTTAAGTTACAGGGAACTGACGATGAAGATCAGGAGCGCAGTCAAGGCGGGGGCTGAGATGGTCGTGTTCTCGGGCGGCGAACCCACGATACGACGGGACATCGTCGCTTTATCTAAGAAAGCGTCCGAAATGGGGTTGGCGGTGGGACTCGTAACGAACGGCAGGATGTTGGGTTACGAAAGTTTCCTTGAGCAGTTGCTTGAGAACGGGCTTTCCTATATCCTGCTTTCGCTTCACGGCAGCAGCGAAGAAATCCATGATGCGCTGGTTCGGTGCGAGGGTTTTCATCAGGCGATACAGTCGCTGCGCCTTTTGCGCCGGCATGGTGTTTTCGTTACTGTCAATGTGGTTGTCAACAAGTTCAACATTGGCGATTTACGGAATATAGTAGATCGTGTCTTTTCGGAGGCGCCGGCGAACTTGAAATTCTCGTTCCCAGAGCCGAAGGGGGCGGTGCTGGAGCGTTTTGACGAACTGGTGCCGTCAATCCGTGAGGCTGCCGAGGTGGTGGAAGACGCAATGCGGTATGCGGATGAAAAATCAGGCGGCGAATTTTTTATCGGCTGCGATGGTTTCACGCCCTGCCTTATCGCAAACTATGATCGCCGCAAAGACGATCTCTTCACACACAATTATCTTGCGATGAGCGAGACATTTGAAGAAGGTTTCTTTGAACCTGATTACGGCGACC
>JBFMBQ010000498.1:0-4504 GCA_040755115.1 bacterium | reverse complement strand
AGCGGCGTTTCCTCGGAGCGGAAATTCGTCAGGAATGTAAATGCGCTACGGTTCTTCAAATCAACAATCATCAATGCAAGGTAAAGCACAAGCAGGAAGCCGCTCATTCTTGCAAGTATGTCAAGCACTTCCATCTCAAGTTGGCGCCTGAAAAAACGATAACTCAAAAACGATTCAAAGATCGTCATCGCCAGTCCCACTGCAACAGCGGAGAGAAAGAAAAAAATTGGCAGCAGCGGCGTATACCACAGCGGGTGCATCTTGTAGGGGGCTATAAGAAACACAGTCCCTAACGATGACTGGTGCAGCGTGCTCAGAAGCACGCCCATAATGACGAGCGGGATAAGAATGCGGCGCAGCAGACGCGTTGCCGCTTTCATCTTGAATCTTTCAAGGACAACAGGAGCAAATTCAAGCGAGAGCACTGAAGTGTAGATCATCACGCACCATGCGACCTCAAACATAACGGAGTGCGGGTTCCACATCAGCAGCGGATGCCAGATGTTGTATGGCCTGCCGATGTCGTAAATGAGGGCGAGGTTGACAAGCGCGTAGCCGAGGAAAGCCGTCAGAACTGTGGGGCGTGTGATGGAGTGCAACTTTTTTATGTTGAAGATATAAACCATGCAGGTTATGGTGAAGCCGCCGGCAGCGAGACCGACACCGCACAGAATATCAAACCCGATCCATAAGCCCCAAGGGAAGCGGTCGCTGAGCGCGGTAACATCGCTTAACCCATGCGTGAACCTTATGAAACTGTAATATCCGCCGAGCACGAGAATGACGGCGATGATCACAGACCACACTGTCAGTTGTGATGCCTGCTTTCTTATTTTCCTGAATAACTTTTTTAAAAATCCCATTTCCTGTTAATCCAGTTAATCCAGTCTAATCTGATCCTTCATCTTGCGGAACCTTTTGAACCGGCGCTTGCCCCCGCGACAGTTCAATCCGCCTGTTTATGATCCACACCACACCCGCCAGCATGACGCCTCCCATAACGACAATGTCCGGCAGGCGGTTGAGCACATTCCATGTAAGCACAGGCAGCGGCTCATTGCGGAAGTCGGTGCGGAAACCGAAAGTCTCAAACCTTACGCCGGCAAGGAAAAGCGTTCCTGTACCGCCGAGTTCCTTTTCGCCGTAGATATGGGGGATGTATTTTTTCGGGTGCATTAAGATGCGCTTGCGCGCAATTTTCAACAGTTGCCCACGCGTGCCGAACACGGTGGCGCCGTAAGGACATGCCTCTGCGCACGCCGTCGGCTTGCCTTTCACAACTCTCGTGTGATAGCAGAGGAAACACTTGCGCACACGAGGCGTCATACCATGCCATTCGTAGGTTGGAACCTGAAAAGGGCATGCCATCATACAGTAGCGGCAGCCTATGCAGCGGTAGGCATCGTATATGACCGCCCCCTCCGGCGTTTTCTGAAGGGCAGCCACAGGACACACCGAAACACAGGCAGGGTTCACACAGTGCATGCACAACCGCCTCACATAGTATCCCCCGATGCGCTTCACTACTGTGAAAGTATCCTTGTTCAATTCCGTATCATCATTGTTCGGCAGGCTGTTAATTTCCTTGCACGCCATAAAGCACGCCATGCATCCTACGCACCGCACTGTGTCTATCAGCAGCCCTTTTTGTTTTTCGGGTGGTAGAGGCTTTGAATGTTTCATTTTAACTAATGATCACCGTTTTTCATCACCCGCGCCACTCCCATTGGTAGATGAACAGGTCTTTAAACAAAATCCAGGTCTCATCGTCCATTTTTTCAAGTATGCCTTCAAGTTGGAGTGTTTCATTTTGCTGCGGCAGCGGAGTTTTGCGGTGCAGAAGGTCTTCAAAGAACAGGCGGATGCGACTAATTTCACGGTGCAGCCACTGCTCGGCTTGAGATGCCACCATCAGGTGTGGAAGTTCAATCTCAAGATTGCGGGGATTAAGAACAAACAGCCAGCCGTTGTTATAAGGGTCTTGTTTGGAGAGCGCGGGATCGCTCCTGAGCGCTGAATTGGTCTCTATTACTGAGCCTGAGACAGGCGAGGTCAGGAAAAGCAGTTTCTCGCCCTGTCGGATGAGGATTGCCTTTTCGCCCTGGCGGAGGTGTTTTCCGGTGTCCGTCGGGTGTATCTCATCAATGCGTCCGATAATGCGATGCAGCAGGTCGTTCATACCAACCACCGCCCTGCCGTCAGGCAGCAGTTGGAGCCAGGTATGCCCGTGGTAATGAAACATGCCCGGTGATATTCGCATATTGAGATGGCTTGGCAGCGTAAATACTGCTGAAGCATTGCCATGCTGTGCGGAATTGCGCAGGCGTCGCATCCGAAGCGCCTGTGATAAATGGGTAATGGCAATGTCAAAAACAATCGCACCGATTATGATCCCGATTGTTACCAATGCGACCATAATATTCCCTGCATTTTTTAAATATCAGTGTTTCTAACGATTTGATCTGTCCACACTCTATGGTTCAAAGATGTTATTTATTTCACAGCAACAATATACCACATTGTGGCATAGGAATCAATAGTTTGTGCAAATAATCACAAGATAAAAATATTAGAATACAAACCGCAGATGAACACGGATAAACACAGATAACAAAAATGCGGGCGCACGGCAGTGCGCCACTACTTTTGCATTAATTGCAAGAAAATATGAATACAGTATGGTAAGATATACTTGCAGAAATTGAAATAGAGGAGGATTGAGAAGTGAAAAACCTTGATGTGATTCAGCGATGGCGAAGCATACGGCGGTACAGGGACGAGGCGGTGCCCGATGATGTAGTGCATGCAGTTCTGGACGCGGGGCGGCGGGCGCCCTCGTGGGAGAATGTTCAGCCATGGCATTTCATAGCGGTAACTGATGCGGTGGTTAAGGGAAAATTACAGGAACTTGCGCGCGGTCAGAAGCATGTGGGGCGCGCGCCTGTAGTGATTGCCTGCTGCGGCGACATCGGTGCGTGGGAAAAAAGGCGTAACCGCGAAGTCCTGATGGAATTGATTGAGGCAGGCGTGATGAAGGCTACAGAAGAAGTGGTGGACAATGTCTTGTTGAAGGACCCGATGTTCTGCGTGGCGGAGAACGGTCCTGCAATCGTCCTGGCGCGGACAATGGAGCAATTGGCAATCGCTTACACCTTCATTGCGCTTGAGGCGGTGAATCAGGGACTGGGCGTGTGTATGGTAGGTGCTTTCGGGAACGATGTTACACGGGGGCAGGAAGAACTGTATCATGAAGTGCGGCAGTTATTGAAACTGCCTGACGATCACTACCTTCTTGCACTTCTGACGATGGGCTATCCTGCGGAGGAACCGTCCGCGAGACCGAGGAAGCCTATGGAAAAGATTGCTTCAAGGGAGGTTTACGGAAACCTATTTTGAGTGTAAGATATTTTTATTGATAATCATTATAAAATTGCACGATTTAAAGGATCAGTTTAACCAATGCGCATAGAAAAGTTCTGCATTTATTACAAATCGGAGGGTAAAATGAAGAGGATAGTCTTAAGCGCTGTGTGTGGAATTCTGCTGACAGCATTGCTTGCGGGCGAGGCTGGTGCGATCAGCCCGAAAGAGGTATGGGATAAGATGCGGACGCAATGGAAAAATGCAGAAGACATTGAGGCGGCAATCGGCGTTTTCACAAACTACCCTAATTCACTTCAGAAATATTTCCCTGAGTCTAAAGAGGAATTTGCGAACATGGAAGAATACTGGCGGTATCAAGTAATAAAGTATATCTGGAAGAAGCCCGGTGCGATTCATGTAACATTTGTGCTTGGAAGGCACATGGGGACAGATATGGTGGCAAAGTTTCTGGAAAAAGGATATGGCACACGGCTGGTCTTTGGATTCAGAGACAAAGAATATCTTTATGCAAAATTTCCGCCGACAGATGATCCGACAATTAACAGAAGTATTGAGAGGACGATTTATACGATTAAGCCGGACACTCAGAAATATGCATCGGGTGTGCTTCGGCTTGATTATTCCGGCACATTACTTGACCTGCTGGCGGAACGAGAACCTTACTTCAAAACCGGCAAGGTTGCGATGACAGAGGGAAAACTGAAATACAAGAAAGATTTCAGCGTCATGAAAGGCAAGGTGCAATACAGTGAGGCGAGCGCACCGGGCGACTATTACATCATTACGATGAAACCCGCCAGTGTTGAAAAAAACAGGGGGATAGAACGCGAAGTAATGTATATAAGCAAAGGAAATTTCGTGCCGGCGCAACTTGAAATATATCATAATAATACAATCGTTGCGTGCCTGACAGTTACTGATGTGAAGACTAATGCTGGCATAACTGATGAATTGTGGAAGAAGTTTTACAAGGGGGCAAACATCATGCCGCCGAAGAAGTAGGGGCAGACCCGCGTGTCTGCCCAAAGTAAGAGCGCAGTAACTCGGAAACACGGAGAGATGTGAGATGTTAGATGCGAGAAGTAAGAAGTAAGATGTGAGAAGTAAGATGATTTTTTCG
>JBFMBQ010000497.1:0-12992 GCA_040755115.1 bacterium | reverse complement strand
GCAGCGAGGCAAGGCGCTTGTCATGCCGACCGAAGCACAAGTGCAAGCCTCCTCCGAACACTCCCCTCCTTCCCAGATGTAGGGGCGCACGGCGTGCGCCCAAAAAAACGCACCGCCATGCGCCCCTAAACGCCCCCTCGTGTTTATTTGTATGACAATAACAACACGAACCCTGAACCGTGAACCCCGAACCAAATTTAAAGCGGTTTAAACTGTTCAAGCAGTTTAAAAAGACTTCTCGCACTGTAATCAACTATACTTTTAATCGCAGGAATGAAAAGGTATAATTTTAAGAATAAAGTTTTGCTTTTTTATACCTCAGCGGGGTGCTCTATGAAACGAAATAACCGAAAACTAATGTTCCTGATTCAAGCAATCTTCCTGTTGCTTTCTGTTCTTTGCATCGCTTTCGTATCCAATTCCAGGACAGAAAATGTCAAGGGCAAAACAAACGCAAAACAGCCCGCTCAACCGAAGAGCGGTCCGGGCGGGAGCGGCTATAGCCATAAAAACTTTTCAATGTATCATTACCAGGAAGGCAATGAGGAATACTGGCTGTTTGAACCTGCCTCGCCTGCGCCGAAAACCGCGCCCGTTATTGTCTTCCTGCACGGGTGGGGCGGTATGGAACCGAGGATTTACGGCGCATGGATTGAACATCTTGTTCGCAGGGGCAACATAGTAATTTACCCGCGCTACCAGAGCAATCTTCGCACACGGCCATCGGCAATGACACCTGCCGCTATCGCCGCCATCAAGGACGCCTTTAAAAACCTGAACAAAGAGGGGCATGTAAAACCGAAAAAAGGTTTTTTGGCAGCGGTCGGTCATTCCCTAGGCGGGGTGATTGCTGCGAACATTGCTGCGAGGGCGAAGAAGGAAAAATTACCAACAGTGAATGTGATCATGTCGCTTGAGCCGGGGGATTCCAAAAATCCGGCAACGGAGAAGGCAAAAAGGATCAAGGTGGAAGGCATACTTGGCGATTACGGCATGATACCATCAAATACATTATTGCTCTGCGTGATCGGCGCAGATGACAGGGTGGCTGGGAATGAAACCGCCGCAAAAATCTTCAACGGCGCAAAATCGGTGCCTCTGAAAAACAAGGCGTTTATAACAATTTATTCTGATAACCACGGCACACCGCCGCTTGCGGCAAACCACTTTTTCCCGGTGGCGCCTGTTGATATTGCAGAGATAGAAGAGGAAGAAATAAAGGGTCCGATGCGCAAGAAGATAAGAGAGCAGATTAAAAAGAGGATTGAAGCGAAAAAGGAAGAAGGCGAAACTGATGACAGATTCAAGGTTGATGCCCTTGACTATTACGGCTCGTGGCGTCTTTTTGATGCGCTGACTGACTGCGCGTTTTACAAGAAGAATTGCGATTATGCAATAAACGATACGGCAAAGGCGCGTTATATGGGTGTCTGGAAAGACGGAACACCTGTCAAGGAATCGTCTGTAACCGACAAGCCGAAAATCAAAAAATAGGATTAAGGATTTAGTAAGTATTAAGGAAAATCATAAACATCTTAATCCTGAAAAATATGAAAAATAAATTATTTTTAATAATCATTCCAATATTTACGGTGTTTTTAAGCGGCTGCGGCGGGGGCGGCGGCGGTGGCGGGAAATCGCCTCTTTCAAGAACTGTTACTGTTAAAGGCAGGGTGGTGGCGCCCTACTGCTCGGACTCGCAGTTCGCCTCCCGCCTGATTGAATCGGCAGACGGGCTTGACCTTGACGGCATCCCGCTCGCCACGGCAACGATAACAATTGAAGGCACGAATCTCTCCACCGCCACCGATTCAATGGGCAATTTCACACTCACTAAAGTTCCGATGAATCGCGACCTCGTTCTGACCGCCGTTAAAGGGGGACTCGTCCTTTATAAAGGATTACCGCCGCTATCCGCAGATCACACGGTGAATATAAATTATGAAACCACAACTGCTTATCTATATTACAAGAACATTACCGACAAGATGCCGCAGGATGCAACGATTGAATGGCTTGAAGATGGAATGACAGAAAGACTGTTTGGTACACTGAGAAATGCTGCGAACGAATTCAGGAGATTGGCACAGCAATACGGCGCAGGCGAAAGCAATATTCCCCCTCATCTGCATACTGATTTCACTTCCAGGATTGATCCGTCTGTTGATGCGCTCCCGCCCTACCTTGAAAATCTCACCTTCACTCCCAATACAATAACCGGGGGACAAACCCTCTCCGTTACCGCCACTGTCTTTGACATCAGTAACATCAAAAGTATGTCATTAACATTACAAAACAAAGACGATACTGCCGAATACTGGGAATGGACAGTAGGTAATCAGCCAAGAACAGTCTCTATCTCAGGCACTCCACAGATTTCTACGCAGGGCAATACACATGTAGTGGTTCTGACAAAGACAATACCTGAAACCTTCCCGTCAGGAACATATTTTGTAAACTCGCTGTCAATTTCCGATGAACAGGGCAACTACGCGAGATACACAGGTTCGGAAACGACCGAACTTTCCGGATCCTGGTATGAATTCCGTGATCTTTCTAATCTGACCATTACCGCCGCAGAGACCGACACCACGCCGCCCGAACTGATCAGCGCAACGCTTAACGGAAACTCGCTCGCCACAGAGGATGATTCAATAACACTCACCATAGTGGCGCGCGATTCGCAAGGTGAACTTACTAATCTGAGCGTAAGTTTTGATACCCCAGCCGGTGGCTCATCTGGTTATTATTATTCTTCCGTCAATTACGACAGCGGAACAGGGAACTATACATACGATGTAATCTTTGAAGGCCACGGGTTTAACAAGTCTGGAACAGGAACTTGTTACATTAAAGATATTTATATACAGGATACGGCAGGCAATGTTCTGCACGACGAACCTCAGGGACTTGATTTTGAAGTTACCGTGCCGCAAGTAACACAAACAACAAGCGACATCACACTTGAATCGTTCTTTGTATCTAAAAAATATTCAGCATCTACCCCCGTTATTGAGGTTTACCTTACAGCCAGTTACAGCGGCACATCTGACACCATCTACGCCGGCGGCGCACTGGGAACAAATTCATCAGGCAATCTCACCTACCTGAAAGGTGGTTCATGGTCAACTAATCTGATGTATGACAGCATAACAGGAAAATGGGAAGGCAGCACAACCGTTTATCTGAATGATTTTCAATCGGGCAAGAATATAACACTTTATCAGTTGCAACTCAACGATATGAAAGGATCACGCTATTACAGATGCTATTATGCCGGTGAATGCAATTCTGTGTTCATTCAGGAACTCTCACTGCCCGCTCACACTAAAGCCGACAGTACATCTCCCGCCCTTACATCTTTTTCGTTCAGTCCATCCATAATTTTGCGGGGGGAGAATCTTGATATAACTCTTACCGCCGCAGAAGGCGGGGCGGGCTTGAAAGATATTTACCTGTTCTTAAATTGCTCGGGCTGTTCGGGTAAGAATTATTATTCTATTTATATTGACCGCTTCACTTACGCAGGGGGCGGCGTCTGGCAGGCTTCGTTCTCAATGCCGTTCCCGTCGCGTATCGCAACCGGCACATGGCAGTTCTATCTTGTGAAACTGACAGATTTTGCCGATAACAGTTACACATACGATCAATCCGAGTTGGGAGAGTTCACATCGGGCATCACAAGTTTTACTGTGATAGATTAGAAAGGCAGAAGATTAAATTCATATTAACAAGGATGGACAGGATATACAGGATTATAATATCCTTTACATCTTGTTTGAATTGAGAGATCAAGATGAAAAACAACTTGCAGAGGAACATTGAGGGGGCGATCAACTGGGCAAAGGTGCAGGGCGCGGAGTTTGCCGATGCGCGGTGGGGGGCAGGGAAAGGCATAGCGATAGAGGTTCAGGACGGCAGGCTTGAGAAGGTGCATGCGACATCATCGGAGGGCGTTGGGATACGGGTGCTGATGGGCGGGTCGTGGGGTTTTGCGAGCGCGAACGGTGCGGATAAACGGCAGGTGGAACGCTGCGTCAGAGATGCGCTCGCAATGGCGAAGGCGAGTATCGGCAGGCAGACCGAGCACGGCATCGTTGCGGAAACGCAGCCATTCACAGGAACGGCAAAAACCGAACCGCTGATACACCCTGACGATGTGCCGATGGAAGCGAAGATCAATAAAGCCGTCTATTTTGAAGAAAAGGCAAGAAAATACGATGAGCGCGTAACCAACACACAGTTGACCTACCGCGACGGCAGCGGCGAGTCGCTGGTTATGAACACCTTCGGCACATGTGTTCGGACGGCGACGGTGCGCACTTTTGCGGCGGTGCGCGTGGTGGCGGCGGACGGCGGACAGCGACAGCGTGCGTTTGAGATTGTCGGGCGCAGGGGCGGATTTGAGGTCATAGAAGAATTGGATGCGTCCCATTTCAGCGAGGCGGCATCGTCACGAGCAATAAGGCTGCTCGCAGCGGAGCCGCCGCCGTCGGGCAGTTTTCCCGTCATCTTTGACCCTTCCATCGCCGGCTTGCTTGTGCATGAGGCGTTCGGGCACAATGCGGAGGCAGACCATGTGTGGTCGGGCGAATCCATCATCGCCGGGAAATTCGGCGAGCAGGTCGCTTCGCCGCTTGTTACAATCGTTGATGATCCTACACTTGCCGGCGCCTGGGGCAGTTATGATTACGATTCTGAGGGCACGCCGGCGCAGAGGCGGGTGCTGATTGAAAACGGCGTTGTGGTGGGTTTCTTGAACAGTCTTGAGACCGCCGCACAGTTAGGCATGCAGCCAAACGGCGCTGCAAGATGCGAGAACCATCACTACCGCCCAATAGTGCGCATGAGCAACACCTTCTTCGCACCAGGCGCAGCCACTCTGGACGAGATGATTAAGAAAATTGACACGGGGATAATGGTGGGCAAGGCATTGGGCGGCTATGTGGCAACGGAGAAGGGGCAGTTCACCTGCCGCGCCGGCGAGTCGTGGCTGATACGCAACGGGCAGAAAGAGAAACTGCTGCGCGATGTGGCGGTCTCAGGGCTGACGCTTGAGGCGCTTCGGAAGGTTGAAGCGGTGAGTTCCGATTTTTCGCTTTCAATGCCGGGCACATGCGGGAAATTGGGGCAGGGCGTGCCTGTGGACGACGGCGGTCCTTATATACTCATAAGCGAACTTGTTGTGGGTGGACAATCCTGAAAAAAATGAGCGAACAGACATGAAACATATAACTCTGAAAGTGAACCAGCAGAAGGTAACGAAGCGGCAGACAGCCGACCTTGCAGGCTGGCTGAAAAAACAGGGCAAGAAGGTTGGTTTTTTGTGGAATAAAGAAGAGGTTCTGCCGCCGGAAACGGAAATGCTGATAGTGATGGGCGGCGACGGCACATTTCTCGGCGGCGCACGCATGGCATCGCCGCTCGGGATACCGGTGCTCGGCATTGATTTCGGCGGACTGGGCTTCCTGTCGGAGATAAACGAGGCGGAGGCAAAAACATACCTGAAAAAGATTTTTGATGGAGATTACGATGTGGAAGAGCGGATGGCGCTGGAATGTGCGGTCGGACGCGGTTCCGAAAAGACTGCCACTTTCCTCGCTGTGAACGATGTTGTCGCCTCAAAGACATCCGTGCGGCTTCTGCGGCTCAAGGTTTACATAAACAACGAATACTTCCACGAGTATCCCGGCGACGGTGTGATAGTGTCAAGTTCCACAGGCTCAACCGCATATTCGCTCTCAGCGGGCGGACCGATTGTTTCGCCTGAACTTGATGTGATGGTCATCACTTCAATCTGTCCGCACACGCTTTTCGCCCGCTCTATAGTCATATCCGGCGACGATGAAATCGGTGTCGTTGTTCCATCCAACAGAAACGATGTCGTGCTGACAATTGACGGGCAGATTGAACATCCCTTGATGGGCGGCTACACCCTGAATGTGCGCAAGAGCGAACACACTGTGAAACTTATAAGGGTGAAGAAGCCGAGATTTTACGAGACGGTGCGGGATAAATTCAGATTGACATGAATAATTTTGAATTAAATTAAAACAATTTTCATTTGTTGACCAAGAGTAATTAGACAAGGTTGCAAATATGAAAGAGTTGGAATTCAACAAAATATACAACATGGATTGCATCGACGGGATGAAGTTGATCCATAGTGAGACAATAGACCTTGTTATAACAGATCCGCCCTTTGGTATCGATTTTAAGACGGTGAGGAGCAACTATAACAGGAATCAATCCCGAGTATTAGACGGTTATAATGAAATCACTAAGGAAAAATATTATGAGTTCACAATTTGGTGGATGAAAGAAATTTATAGAATTCTAAAAGAATCCGGCAGCATGTATGTTTTTTCTGGGTGGAATAATCTTAAAGAAATTTTATTGGCAATTGATGAGTTAGGATTCATTACTATTAATCATATTGTCTGGAAATATCAATTTGGTGTCGTTACAAAAAGAAAGTTTGTAACTTCACATTATCATTGCCTTTATGTCTGCAAGAACGATGAAAAAAGAAAGTTCTTTCCTTTTTCCCGATATGACAAAAATTCAAAAAATAAGGATGGCAGAAGCTTACATTATGAGGACAAAGAAGATGTCTGGTTTATAAAGAGAGAATATTGGAATGGAGATCAAAAAACACCTACAAAACTGCCTGCGGAGTTAATAAAGAAAATATTAATGTACTCAAGCAGAGAAGGGGATATCATTTTGGACCCGTTTTTAGGCTCGGGACAGGTGGCAATAGTTAGTAAAATGCTGAACAGACAGTACATTGGATTTGAGATTGTTAAAGAATATTATAAATTTGCCAAAGAGCGAATAGAAAAAGATATATATAGAATTAAAGAAAAAATGACTGATGAAAAAAACCAACCTCTGTTAAATCTATTTAATATCAAAGAAGCAAAATGAATTTCTTAAAACTTTCTAAACAAATCAGCAAAATATTAAAGAGTATTCCTAAAGTATGGGATGGCAGAAAATCTATTTTAGAAATGAAAAACGCTGATTTTCCTCACTGGAGGCAGATGGAATGGATCGGGTTTTACTTTCAATTTCTATGTGAACATCGTTTATCAAATGTAATGGATATACCAGGACCAAAATATGGCAATGTCAGTTTTGATGGTATCTTGGAAATTCCTTGGGATTTCAAAGCACATGCCATGAATACAAGCAGCCATCAGATCATTGTCAATGATAGTATTGCAACAGCCAACGCAATTAAAGATTATGGAGAAGTAGGACTGATTCTTGCCCTCGGGAAAGTTTTATACAACGATGAAGACCGAATATTTCAGAAATGGCATGAAGACTTGAAGGGCGGGAAATCAAAATATGTGATGGAAAGAATAAAAAGAGGCGCCTGGTCAAGATTAAGAAAAGTTTCATTTGATTTACAGCAGATCTCTTTTATCAAAATAACAGATAAAACATTAGTAAGATGTGGAACTTTTCAAACGGATTTTAGAAATGCCGATGGGAAACCCAGAAAGGCAAAAGTTTTAATTGATTTAGAGAAAATAGATGAAGAATTGATGTTCTTTATTGAATATTGAACAACAAATGTAAAAAATGAATTTAACAGGCACTGTTCGCATAGACAAACGGACAAAAAACCTCGTGCGCAGGATTCAGCCCGGCGAGATCGCCATCATCGTCCACGAAGACCTTGATGCGGTCGCCGCCGAGAACCTCGTGGAAAAGCAGGTCGCTGCGGTGATCAACTGCTGCCGCTCAATCACCGGAAAATATGTGAACCGTGGTCCTTATGTGCTGCTTGATGCAAAAATTTCCCTCATTGATGATGTGGGAGCCGATGTTCTCAACCATATCTACGAGGGCAACCGCATTGAAATACGCAACAACCACATTTATTTGAACGGGAAACTCATCGCCACGGGCATACTCCAGTCTTACGAACTCCTGAACCACCAGAACCAGATCGCCAGAGAGAACCTGGAACAACAGATTGAACAATTTGCGGATAACACACTCAGATACATGCGCAAGGAGAAATCCCTCCTCTACGGCGACCTGAAGACGAAGGAACTCCCTGTTGATATGGCGGGCAAACATGTTTTAGTTGTGGTGCGGGGCGCCGATTACAAAAAAGACTTGCTTGCCCTGCAAAACTACACACGCGAGAAGCGTCCGGTAATGATAGGCGTTGACGGCGGCGCAGATGCTCTGACGGAGCACGGATACAAACCCGACATCGTGGTCGGCGATATGGACAGCGTCGGCGACAGCACGCTGCGAAGCGGTGCATGCCTTGTGGTGCACGCTTATGAGGGCGGCGAGGCGCCGGGCGCGAACAGATTGAAGGAAATGGGGCTGACTTACCATACCTTATGTGCGCCGGGCACGAGCGAGGACCTCGCACTGCTTTTAGCGCACGAGCGCGGCGCCGACATCATCGTTATTGTCGGCAGCCACTTCAGTATGGACGAATTTCTCTCTAAAGGGCGCAGCGGGATGGCAAGCACCTTCCTGACGCGCCTGCGCGTGGGGTCAATCCTCGTGGACGCCAAAGGTGTGAGCAAACTATACGAAAGCAGTGTTCCGCCGATGTTGCTCGTGTATCTCATCATCGCAGCGATTGTGCCAATTATCGCCATCATTGCCGTCTCGCCGCTGGCGCAGCAGTTTGTGAGATTGTTTCGGCTGCTGTTTAATTTTTAACGAGGCATATTTACAGTTGCCTTGACTGTATAATTTTGTTAAATTCAACATGATAGTATATAAATTGAATTTAGAACTTTTTTAAACATCTAGAAAAAAGAAAGAGCAATGAAAAAAATTGAAACTTTCAGGGGTGCATTATGCCGAGAAAAAGCGTAATTATAGGGCATCAACTCCGGAAAGCGAGACAATTTATACTGTTAACGCCGGAAGAAGTTGCGACCGAACTAAATGTTCATCCTCAAGATATTCAAAATTGGGAAAAAGAACTAACAAACCCAAATCTTAAACAACTGGAAAAACTTGCCGAAATATACGGTAGGGAAATAAATTATTTTGTCAGAGAAACTCCAAATCTACCTGAGAAAATAGAATTCAGAGGCAAGACTGGGCACTCCCTGAAAGAACTACCCAAAGAAGCAAAGATAGTGCTCGCCAGATTTGATGAACTATGCAGGACTGCTTTTGAATTTGAGAATTTATTGAATAAAAAGATAGAAGTTAAACTTCCACAATTCATAGATACTGATACCCCTGCTAAAGTCGCTGAAAATATGAGGGCAAGATTTAAAGTCGGCGATCATCCTATAAAACATTTGAAGAATCTGTTGGAAAATGAGGGGGTCCGTATCTTTGAATTACCTGTTCTAGGCGATAGTTTTTCTGGCATTTCTTTCTTGCATGAATATGGTCCTTGTATTTTACTTAATTATAACGATACACCAGGGAGAAAAAATTTTACATTAGCCCATGAACTCGCGCATCTTCTATATAGACATTTATATAACCTCTGTTATATTCCACCAAAACCTGGCGAAGTTGACGACATAATAGAGTCTAAAGTTAACAGATTTGCAGTAGAATTTCTCTTGCCCAGATCAAATCTATTAGAAGAATTTAGAGTTAGAAATCTTTCAAAAACACCTTCCATTAAGGATTTACAGTTAATGGCTAATAAATGGAATGTTAGTCTTCAAGCACTTGGTTATAGATTAGAAAACCTTGGAGTTATAGATAAGGGATTTATTGATAGTAATTATGAACAGCGTCCGCCTTTTCTCCGACGCTCTAAAACTCCAAAATGGGAAAAACAACTCGGTAAAAGATATGTTGAATTGACCTTTGAGGCTTACCATAAAGGATTGATTTCTATCGGCAAACTCGCAGAAGGAGTAGATATCACGGTTAGGGAAGCAATAGAGGAAATTGATAAACGAAGTAAAAAATAATCCAGATATACGATGAAAAAGAAATACAAAGCAGATGGATTATTTAAAGAGGTATATGTATTTGATTCCAGTTCACTCATAGAAATTGAGCATAAACACGGAGTCAGTTTTTTAGAGAAAATAATTGACACAATTCTCATCTCTGAAAAAGTTGCATTTGAAGTAGCAGAACATCCAAGGATAAGAAAAACAGATCCTCTTAGACAGTTTGTTTTAAAACATCCAGAAATTAAAGCGCCGTTTAGAGACGAAGAGGAGGAGTTAGAATATCTGTAACATTTTAGCGAAGTGAAGTTGTCTTTATTAGAACATATTTTTGCATAGTTGTAGGGCGGGATATCCGTATCCCGCCGTTCGGCGCGATGTGGAAATCGCGCCCTACAGCGCTTCATATGGCTAAAATGTTACGAAGAAAGAATATCAGGCAGTGAAAGTTATTCTATACAGTTTGCACTCAATAAAAAAATGTGTGTAACGAGGTGAAAACTTGCGACCAATTGACATTAAATATCATGTTGTCTCACTCGTTGCTGTCTTCCTTGCGCTCGGTGTAGGCATCATCGTCGGCAGCAACAGCAATCTGATCGGCACAAATACGATCATTGACAGGCAGAACATGATCATCAGCCGCCTTGAGAAGAACTTTGACGAGCAGCGGGAGGAAATGAAAAACACCAAGGCATTTCTTAAAGAAACAGGCGAATATGTGCAGACGCTTGAGACAAAAACGATTCCTGCACTGCTGCGTGGAAAATTTGACGGGATGCGCTTCGGCATGGTGAATGTCGGCGCTTTTGACGCTGGAAACCAACCGACTGAACACATACTTACAACATTGAAAACAGCAGGCGCAGCACAGGGCTTCATCCTGAACATCAACCTTGAATTCATCAGTGAGATGGCAGGCGACGATGCAGATAATTTTCTGCCCCGCATAGCGGGCGAACTCGTGAACGGCGCAGCCTACGGCTCTTCAATTACAGGCGAGTTCATAAAAAATGACCATCTGGCGAGCGGCGATTTCAAACAGCCGGTGAACTGCGTCGTTTTCGTTCTCGGAGAAAATCTTGACCAAAAACTCATACAGGACATACTGATACCGCTTGAATTGCAAATCCGCAAATGGCAGTCCATCACCGAAAACATAACAGCGGGTGAAAACGAGATTTACCGCAGGATTTTTTCCGGGTCAACTCTCTCATTTTATCAGGGGGCTGAAACCCTGCCCGGCAGGATAGAATTCGCCGCAGACCTTGCTGAAAAATATAGCCAGTTGAAAGATATGGAAAAAAAATAGGATTAAGTATTAAGAAGTAAGAATTAAGGGAAAGATTAGTTATTGTTAGTTTTTACAACTGAACTTAAACGCAAAATGGCAAAGAAATTTATTAACCACAGAGATGCAGAGAGCACAGAGGAAAACACAGAGAAAATTTTTTGCGCCTTCGGCGCAAATATCAGTGTATATCAGTGTTAATCCGTGGTTCATACTTTTTGGTTCTGGCTCTGCCAGGTTAGGGAAATGTTAAGCGGTAAAGCAATTTCCATAGTTATCCCGGCATACAACGAAGCCGACATCATCGGCGAGACGATTGCGGCTGTGCGCGGACTCGATCTGGCTGATGAGATAGTGGTGGTGAACGATGGTTCACAGGACGACACCAGCAGAGTTGCACGGCAGGCGGGCGCAGTGGTTGTTGACCTGCCGAGAAACCGCGGCAAGGGCGCTGCGTTGAACGAGGGTGTGCCCGGCACGCTCGGAGAGATACTCCTTTTCCTTGATGCCGACCTTGGCACATCCGCTGCGGAGGCGATCAAGATAATCCAGCCGATCGCTAACGGGGAATGTGATCTTGCAGTGGGGAAATTTTCAAGCCCCGGTGGGTTTGGGTTTGTCCTGAAACTCTCACGATGGGGAGTGCGTCGGTTCTGCGGTTTCAAGGCAACGGCGCCGCTTTCAGGTCAGCGCGCGATGCGGCGCGCCGTGCTGCGCGCGGTTTTTCCGTTTCAGGAAGATTTCGGGGTTGAGACCAAAATGCTGATTGATGTCGTCCGCGGCGGCTTCCGCGTGATGGAAATACCCGTTGACACGCGGCACCGCGCCACCAAAAAGGACATTTCAGGCTTCATCCATCGCGGCAGGCAGGGATGGGGTGTGCTGCATGCGATTGCGAGTTCGGTACCGAAACAAAGATATAAAAAAATTTGACGCGGATTTACGCGGATTTTCACAGATTTCTTAATGGGCGTATTCAGTGTGCACGGACATCATCCGTCGTGCATGGATGTACCTCAACCATTACATGAACGAGGCCGAGTTCTTTTTCAGGGAGGAGCGCCCTGTAGTGTTCGGGGTGCAGCGGAACTGATGTTACAATGGCGATTTCTGCGGCATATATGCCCGTGCCGACCGACCATATGTGCAGATCGGTGATTCTGTTATCTGATTCGTCCTCAATCGCTTTTTTAATCCTGCGTTTAATATCTTCAGCACACTGAAAGTCCAACAGTATCCTGCTTGTCATACGGATCAATCCTATTGACCAGCGCGCCACCAACAAAGCGCCCGCGACGCCCATCAACGGATCCATCCATACATATCCCAAATATTTGCCCGCAAGTAGCGCGAAGATCGCCAGAAATGAAGTCAGCGCATCCGCCATCACATGCAGGTAGGCAGAGAGGAGATTGTGATCCTTCAATCTATCATGCGAATGACGGTGATTTTCGTGTCCGCTATGATTATGATAACGAGACGCTCCGTTATGTTCGTTGCCGGCGCGAAGGATAATCATGCATAAGGCGTTAACCGTGAACCCCAGAACCGCTACAAAGATAGCCTGATTGAATTCAATGCTGACAGGGACAATGAACCGCTTGATGCTTTCCCATGCCATAAAAAGAGCGAAAACGAAGAGCAGGACAGCGCTTGCAAACGCCGCGAGCGAATTTACTTTTCCCGTGCCGAAACTGAAACGGGCGTCATCGGCGTTTTTTCTCGTGTAGTAATAAGCGAGCGCGGAGATGGTCAACGCGGAGGCATGGGAAACCATGTGCAAC
>JBFMBQ010000496.1:0-3245 GCA_040755115.1 bacterium | reverse complement strand
GTCGTTCATCAGAATGAATTTGTCGGCATCGTCAGCCGATTTCAATGTAAAAGTGCGGTCTTCAACAGTTATGGGTATTTCCTCGTAAAAAACCCATTTCCCGGAACGCGCATCAAGTATTCGCATATCAAGTGTCATGTGGAATTTGATTTCAAGATAGCCTGCGCCGCCGACACCGTGCTTTTTTATCTCCGGCTCGTAGCGCGTGATTGAGCCTAAAATCAGTCCGTCCGTGCCTTCTATCGGTATGGTCTCGGTGATGTCTGAGTTTTTCAGTTCTTCCTCCGTCGTTTTGTTCTTTCCGAGTATTTTTCTTGATTCGCCGGGGGACAAGAACACGAATCTGCGGTCGCGTTTGAACTGATTTTTAAGCCGCTGGACGAACTCGCTGCCGAGGTCTATTGCCTGATAGTTCGTCAGGTTTTCAAAGGTAAAAAGCGCAATGCTGTAAGGTTCTGTTACTTTCTGCAATACTTCATCAGGCTGCGACATGGTGGTATCTGTTTTCCGCGCTGCGGTTATATTTTCATGAGCGGACGCCGTCATTGGGGGCGGCGACTCCTGCTTGCCCTCAAGCCAGTTCAACAATGCGCGCAGTCCGCTGTCGCCTTCCACGAGCAGACTGATCGTTACCTGCACCGCGCCGTCCTTTTTCACGGTCTCTTTTATGACGGATGCGGTATCAAGGAACTGGTTTACGATATGTTTTTTCTCCGGCTGTAAGGCTAAATACTTGCCGATTGTAGTGTACTGTATCCTGTTGTCCTTATCTTTTACTTCTATATTTTGCCGTTCCAGAACGATAAGGATGTTCTTCTTCGCTTCATCAATTGCCTGCTGTCGTGCATGGGATGTGGATACCCCTTCCTTTGCCACTGTCTCGCCGCGCCCGATCACTATGCCGCTGTCATAATCAATATACGCCGGTATCTGCTGTGCTTCAGTTAAATAAGGTTTAAAAATAAGTGTAAAGAAGAAAACAAGGACAATCGCTAAAAGTCTTTTCATCGTTTCCTCCTGCCTGTTATACTGGTTTTCAGCATCCTTCCCTTATATTCTATATTAGATTACGCCTTAAAATTTTACAATGATGTAAAAAATTTAGCACTGCCCTTGATGTAAGAAGTAAAAAGTAAGAAGTAAGATGTGAGACGAAAGACGAAAAAAATCATCTCCCATCTCACTTCTCCCATCTCACTTCTCCCATTCCCCATCTTACGCTATAATGGTTTGCAAATGACTTACGGTATCACGCTTATTGTTCTTCTCATCTTTATAAGTGGTCTGATCGCCTATGTAGGCGACCGGGTGGGACGGCGCGTGGGCAAACGCCGTGTATCCATCTTCAACCTCCGCCCGCGACACACTTCAACCATCATCACGATCATTACAGGCATACTCATCGTTTCGGTCACGCTCGGCGCGCTCTTCCTCGTGTCAAAAAACGCGAGGACATCCTTCTTCGGTCTTGAAAAGTTGAAGGACCGATTGCAGGAAACGAAGAAAGAAGTGAGGATCATACTGAAGACGATAGATAAAAAATCAGAGGAACTTAATAAACTCCGTCGCTCGGAGAAGGAACTGGAAAAATCGCAGGCAAGACTCCGAAAAGATGTGGAAGGCTTGAAGAGACAGAGAGATACCTTAGCGAAGGAGAAGGAATCGCTTGAGCGTGAGAAAGTTTCGCTTGAGCGTGAGAAGCGTTCACTTGAGGGCGAGGTGCAGAAGAAAGCCGCCATGCTGGGCGATGCGGCGAAGACCTGTCTTTATGCGGATGTTCTCTATACGCGCGACCAGCCCCTCGCACGGATTACAGTGCCGGACAACGCCGGATATGGAGAGATTCAGGAACAACTTGAAGAAATTGTGCGCAAACTGGAGAACACAGCAGTTGAGCGGGGCGCAGTTGTGCAGTCTGCTTCAAGGGCATACCTGAACGAGCAGTTGAAGGGATTGAAAAAAAGACTTGACAGCATCGGCGATGCCGTGGTTGAGATTCGCTCTCTCACGAATGTGCTCAGCGGCGAGCCTTTTATCGTTAGATTAAGCGTTGTGGAAAACCGGCTTGTATTCCGCAGCGGCGAGGAACTGGAGAAAATAACAGTAAATGCAGGACTGGGCAAAAAGCAGGTGGAGAGCCGCCTTGAAGAGGCGATGCTTGCGGTGTCAACACGGGCGCGCGCCGCCGGCATAGTCCCCGATACTGAAACCGGCAAGGTGGCATCCGTTTCCGCAAAGCGCTACTATCAGGTCATAGATGAACTCACCGATAGAAAGAGCAAGACCACAGTTGTTATCTTCGCTCAGAAAGATACGCGCATCGCCGACAAATTGCAGGTTGACTTTAAAATAGGCAATTGAATGGACATCCGTCTCTTCAAATTTCTGATTTTTCTTTTCTTTGATGCCCTCTTTGCCGGTTTGTTTTTCCTCCTGCGTAAGTTCCCGGTATTTCCATCAATTACTCCATTCATAACAGACTTGCTCCTGATTCTCATCATTGCAGTCCCGGTTATCATTCTGCTGCCGGAAGACAACTGGATATGGCTTCTTGAGGAAGACCCGCGCGCGAGGAAGATAAGCGTGTATGAAAAGGCTGTGAAACATCTGCATCTGTCAACTCTTTACCTTTTCGCATTTGGTTTTCCGTTATTTGTTGTCTGTTTGAATGTCTTTATCAGGAACAGTGATTATCGCCATACGACGGATTCAACCTTTTTCCTGATTGCCGCTGTGGGGGGCGTCTATTGTGCTGTTCAGAATTATTTTAATGTTAAGAAGAATGTCTCGCTGTTTGCGGTCGGATGGGACAGGCGGTCATCGTTTTTCGGGATTTTCGTAGATTTTAATGTCTCGCGCACACCGCGCTTTTTTTATCCGAAACTCATCGTCTTTGCGGCAATTGTTTTCTTCGCAAGCGCCTTCGTTGTTCCTTATATCTACATCTCGCGTTTTGCCACCTACATCGTTTCTTATGATCGTGAACGACTCGCAATGCTGACTGCGCTCTTCACCGCTTTTTTTACCTACGGTATATGGACTACTGTGATGTATGTGGTCTTCCAGCCGCTTTTCGCCCGCAAACTTGAACGCTGGGTTTATAAGAACAAAAAAAGAAATAATAACAGGGAACAGAATGATATTTAAGTCTCTCGGTAGACGATAGAAGCAAGATGATTTTTATTATCTTCCCATCTTCCTTTTACCGCCTCCAATAACATTAACCTCAACCTCAAACGCCTCGT
>JBFMBQ010000495.1:731-4895 GCA_040755115.1 bacterium | reverse complement strand
CAGTATCTTCAGCGCTGCCGACGGTGAGGCGAGGTTGTTTGACAGGTGCGCATAAGGATAGAGCACAATAGATGATGGCGAAAGTTTGCCGTTGACTTCCACGATTGCATCCCTGACGCGTTCAACTACTTCATCTTCATATCCCTCGTCCGGTTTCTCCGCGGCGATGAACACCACGAGTGCGTTTTCCAGTTGCGCCGACTCGCGCAGGTCGCCTGTGATTGGCTCGCCGAACTGCGTCTTTTCAGTTACACGGTATGAAAAGGGGTCGGAATGAATAAAAAGGAGTCTCACTTCTGTTCCTCATCTTTCTGTAGGATTTGCTTCATTTGTTCTCCAAAATATGTAAGTTCTTCTTTAATGATACGCCATATAATCCTTAAATCCACGCCAAAACACTCATGGATTATTCTGTTTCTAAGTCCGACTAATTTTTTCCAATTTATATTCGGGAATGTTTCTTTTATGTCGTCAGGTATATTTTTTGAGGCTTCACCGATTATTTCCAAGTTCCTTACTACAGCGTCAATTGTTTTTGAATCTGTTTGAAAATCATCAAATTCTTTTTCTTCAATATATTTTTTTATCTTTTCAATACACTCCAGAATATCTTCAATAGATAATCTCCAGTATCTTTTAGACATAAATCAAATCCTCAACTATATATTTCCATCTATCAGGCTTGATTGCCCCTCTGGATACTAAATCAACTTTTTCCCCTAAAATGCTCTCAAGGAAATCTGCCATTTCAACATAATCCAGACCGATTGGTTCTTCAAAATCTACCAGAACATCCAGATCACTGCCTTCCCTGTGGTCACCTCTAACGAAGGAGCCAAATATGCCTATTTCTTTGACCTTATATCTTTCCCTAAGATCTGCTTTGTGTTTTTTTAAAATATTTTTTATCTCTTCAACGGTTTTCATTTTATATATTCTTCCTCATCAATGCAGGTATCTTCCGATATGCTTGAAACCTTCTGATTACATTTTATTTCTTTTGAATGTTTTTTCAACAGGGATAAAAAGGTCGTAACATTTTAGCCATGTGAGGCGCTGTAGGACGCGGACTCCGCACCGCGCCGAACGGCTTTGCGTTCTTTGCGATTTCTCCGCGTTCCTTCACTTCGTTCAGGACATGCCTCTGGGCGAAACATTTTTTCACGCAAAGGGCGCAAAGTGAAGAAAAGAACGCAGAGTTTTTTATAATTTTAATTCTTTAATTGGAATTTTCAATTTTTAGTTTTTTTCAATTGAACATCTACGCAAAATGACAAGATTTATAGAACCACTGATTAACACTGATGAACACAGATTCCTTATTTGCGCCTGCGGCGTAGATATCCGTATCTATTTGTATTCTTCTTATCCGTGTTTATCCGTGTTCATCTGTGGTTCAATTTTTTATTCTTTGGTTCTGGCTACGCCATGTTAGGATTTATGTTCTATTTTTATCCCCAGATTATCCAGCCAGCGGAGGAAGGAAAATTTTTCTATGATTTTTGAAATTGAATAAAATTCGCCGATCAAATGCAAAATAATTAAAAAGATGAGTGCAGCGACATGCATATAGGAAGGGAAGCCCCAGATGACCATAAGCCCTAATATCATTCCAAGCACATTTGAACCCACATCGCCCATCATCGCCCTGCACCGAAAGTCCCATAAGGCATAAACGATTGTCCAGACAAAGAAAGAAGCGAAGGTTGTAAACAGGAACATCGGCGGCAGGTTCCAGGAACTCTGCCAGAAAACTGCTAAAAAGATAAAAACCAGCCAGAATCCTTTCAGCGCCCTGCCGGGTTTTACATCAAGCAGATTCATTGAATTTGCGGACATAGAGACGACGAGCACAGGCAGGAGCCCCTCGTTTTTCATTATTGATTTAAAGACGATGGTGCACAGCACAAGCGCAAAGAATGCTTTGAACAGGGCGGTTGACACAGTTCCCTGCCTTGTTAATTCCCGCAGATGCCCTGTGATGCCGCCTTTTTCGCGCTTTGCAAAGAAATCGTCCATTAATCCTAAAAACCCGAAACCGATTACCAATATTAAAATGATGTATGCGAATATATTCTGTTCACCTGACGGCAGGATGGTAGTTGTTATTAATTTTTCTATCAGAAACAACAAAACGAAACCGATCCCAGCGCTTGAAGGGATCATCTCGCCGCGGAAATTCACTCTCAAATGTCCGCCCCGCCGTGCCAAATTTATAACAAGCGGAAAAATTATCAGTGCGAGGATTATTTGTGATGTCAGGAATGCGAGGATTTTAAAATTACTCATTTAGATTAATTTTTTTTCGTGCCCTTCGTGGGAAATATCTTATTTACTCTTTGAGTATTCAACCGCTGCCTTGACGAAACTTGCGAAAAGCGGGTGGGGGCGTGTTGGGCGGGATTTGAATTCGGGATGGAACTGTGTTGCGAGGAAGTATCGGTTTTCGGGATATTCAATTATTTCAACGAGAGAGCCGTCGGGGGAGGCGCCGCTGAAGACGAGTCCGTTTTTGCTGAGGATGTCGCGGTATTTATTGTTCACCTCGTATCTGTGGCGGTGGCGTTCTTCAACGGTGGCGGCGCGGTAACTTTCATAAGCGATTGTGCCGCTCGTCAGTTTGCAGGGGTATGCGCCGAGCCGCATCGTGCCGCCGAGGTCTGTAATTTTGCGCTGTTCAAGCATCATGTCAATTACCGGGTGAGGCGAGTCGGGATCGCATTCGGATGTGTTGGCATTTGACAACCCGCAGACATTGCGAGCAAATTCAATCACTGCGCTCTGGAGGCCGAGACAGATGCCGAGGAACGGCACATTGCTTGTGCGCGCATATTCAATCGCACGGATTTTTCCCTCTATGCCGCGGTAGCCGAAGCCGCCGGGCACAAGTATTCCATCCAGTTGCCCCATAATCTTGGGGGCGGCGCCCTTTTCAAGTCGTCCCGCATCAATCAGTTTTGTAACGACTTCAGCGTTGTTGGCGATGCCGCCGTGCCTGATCGCTTCAAGTATGCTGATGTAGGCGTCTTTTAATTGCACATATTTGCCGACGACTCCGATAGTAACTTTTTGTTCGGGGTGGCGCAGAGTGTTCACCATATTGCGCCACTCCGCCATATCGTGTTCGTCGGTGATGATGCCGAGGCGGCGGGTGATCAGGTCGCCCAGTCCCTCCTCGTCAAAGGTGAGCGGGATTTCGTAAATTTCGTCCGTGTCAAGTGCAGGGATGACCGATTCTTTCGGCACATCGCAGAAGAGGGAGATTTTGGCTTTCATATCATCTTTCATCGGGCTGCGCGTGCGGCAGATGATGATGTCGGGCTGAATGCCGATGCCGCGCAGTTCTTTGACACTGTGCTGGGTGAGTTTGGTTTTCAGTTCGCCGCCCGGGTGCAGGAAAGGAATAAGCGTGAGATGCACAAACATAGAATTTTCGCTGCCCACATTGTTGCGGAACTGCCGGATCGCTTCAAGGAACGGCATGCTTTCAATGTCGCCCACTGTGCCGCCGATTTCCACGATTGTTACATCCGCGCGGCTCTCGCGCGCAAGTTGCCGTATGCGGCTTTTGATCTCGTTCGTGATGTGCGGGATCACCTGAACGGTGCCGCCGAGGTATTTCCCTTCGCGCTCGTCGCGTATTACCGACTCATATATCTTGCCGGTTGTTACATTGCTGCTCTGCGTAAGGTTCTGATCAATAAACCGCTCGTAGTGCCCGAGGTCAAGGTCGGTCTCTGCGCCGTCGTCGGTTACGAATACCTCGCCGTGCTGATACGGGTTCATCGTGCCGGCATCAACATTGAGGTAAGGGTCAATTTTCTGAATGGTTACTTTCAGACCGCGGCTCTTGAGGAGTCTGCCGATGGTTGCCGAGGTTATGCCTTTTCCGAGCGATGATACATTCCCGCCTGTAACGAATATATATTTAGTCATGAATTTCCTCCAAATTTTTTACTTCGCAGCATAGATCAATTCAAGATACGCAGCAGTTCGCCGAGATTTTCAATGATGTGATCGGGCGCAAGTTCCGGCGGCAGATTTTCTGCTTCCTCGCGCGTGGTTACGCCGGTGAGGACGAGGCAGGTTTTAATGCAAGCCCTTTTGCCCGCCGCAATATCGGTTGAGGCGCGGTCGCCTACGAGGATAATTTCCTCGCGCTTT
>JBFMBQ010000495.1:0-721 GCA_040755115.1 bacterium | reverse complement strand
ATCCGCTGTGTCAAGTAAAAGTTCCATCATCAATGGTTCCGGCTTGCCTATCAGAAGAGGTTTCACACCAGTCGCCGTTTCCACCGCTGCGACTATTGCGCCGCCGCCAGGTATAGTCGTGCCGCCGGAATCCGGATATGTAGGGTCTTTGTTTGTCGCGATGAACTTTGCGCCATTGTGTATAGCGCTCGCAGCCGATGATAGTTTTTTGTAAGTAAATTCCATGTCAAGTCCAACGACCACATATTCTGCCAGATGGTAGTGTTCTTCATCAACGATTGTGCATACATCTTTCAGTTCTTCGCGCAGACCGTCTTCGCCTATCATATAAACCTTCGTGTTCTTTGACGCATGTTTACGCAGATACCAAGCCGTTGCGTAAGGGGAGGATACGATTTCGCTTTCCTGTGCGTTTATCCCCATTTTTCGCATTTTTTCGCTGTAAGATTTGCGAGATTTTGTAGAGTTGTTTGTCAAAAAGCGCACCATTATATCTCGTCGGCGAATCTCGGCGAGCGTATCAACAACGGACGGTAATACTTCGTTTCCGCGATAAATAACGCCGTCAAGATCAAACACAATAAGTCGTTTCACACTCACAATTTCTTTAGTGCTTCAATCTTCGGCGTGATTGGGTAATCGCGCCCTACAGTGTCTCCGTGGTTTGTTAAATCAGTTTCAGATTCGCTTTTTTCCAGTCGTCAAGGAAGCGTTAAATTCC
>JBFMBQ010000494.1:0-2683 GCA_040755115.1 bacterium | reverse complement strand
TCAGAGCCAGTTGTATGAGTTCCGAAATAAAACGGGACGGTATGCGATAATTCAACTTTCCGACAGAACAGGTTCTATACGCGGCATTTGCTGGGATATAGGGGAACATGTTCACAAGACGGTGCAGGTAGGCTCAATTGTTTATGTGGAAGGCAAGGTTGAGAGTTATAACGATCAACTCCAGATAAATGTCCATAATGTTGCGCTCTCGCAGAGAAAGGATTACAATCCCTCCGATTTCCTGCCCGTCTCAGGCGTTGACACGGAGAAAATGTTTCAATATCTCCTCAAGGAAATAGAACAAATCACCGACAAGCATCTTCAGAAATTACTTCGGCTTTTCTTCACGGATGCAGCATTTGTGGAGAAGTTCAAGCGTGCGCCCGCAGCCAAAAGCATTCACCATTCGCACCTCGGCGGACTGGTTGAACATACCGTCAACTGCCTGAAAATCGGGAAGACTGTGTGCGAGAATTATCCGCAGTTGAACCGGAACATCCTGCTGGCTGGAATAATGCTCCACGATGCGGGCAAGATAGAGGAATTTGAATATGAAAACAAGATCGGCTACACCGACAGGGGACGCCTGTTGGGACATATAGTGATCGGCGAGCAGATGATCTATGATAAAATTAAATCAATAAAGAATTTTCCGGAGAAACTCGCCCATGAGTTTCTTCATCTTATCATAAGCCATCATGGTGAAAGCCCGATGGGTTCGCCGAAGCGTCCCAAGACGCCTGAGGCATGCGCACTGCACTATCTTGAGAACCTTGATGCACAGACCAATCGTTTTCTGCAAATCATCCAGAGTCAGCCGCTGGGGTACACCGGCGCATGGACACCTTACGACCGCCTCCTTGACCGCTATCTTTTCAGGGGATACACCTGTGATGAAGAAATTCTTGACGAAGAAGATTGATATAAGAAGTGAGATGTGAAATGTAAGATGGTTTTTGTCTCACATCTCACTTAAAAATGATATTCAACTCTAACATATAAGTTATCATTTTTATCAAACTGCCCGAAAAAGGTGTGCCGCTCTTTCCCGCCGAAGATATTAAGACCGGCGGTCAGGCTTAACTGGTCTGAATAATTGTGCGAAATATCAGGATTGAGATAATAATCGCTGTCTGATGGACTGTAGAAGGACATAACCGACATCTTCGTTGTCTGATAATCAGCGAGGCGCGTCAGGCGCAGTGTTACAAGATGCCGAAGTTTATCCTGCGCCGGGAACCCGGCTGGCAGTGTTTTTGTGTAAGAGCCGTGATCACGCATTGCTTCAATGTAATACTGAAAGCCTGCGGTGAAATCCGTCTTCAATTCTTTCTGGAAGCCGAGAAGGAAGCGAATCTGCGAATTCGGCACGTTCGGATTACCGCCGTTTTTATCAGTTACTGACTCCAGATAACCGCCTTCTATGCTTAAAACCCCGTTTTTGCAGGCGCCCTGCGCACTGAAGCCGTAAAGGTTCAGGCGCGGATAATAGAATGTCAAAGATGTGTCGCCCGGTGCAATATCCACGGAAGGTGTTTTGTAAAATCCACGAAAAAGGTAAAGAGATGTGTCAAAGTCTCCGACTCGCTGCGAAATGCGGAGGGCTGCTTCTGTATTTTCTATTTTTTGCTTTGGCTTGCTTGTGCTGCGGTTCTGGATTGCGGCGATCGGGTCATAGTAAAGTAATCTCTGACCGTCGGGAACTATGTCCGCTTCAAAAAAAGGTATCGCTACAAATTCAAAATTTCTCTTTTCACGATAGATGTTCAGTTTCAGGGCATCGGAGCCGGTCTTGAGATACTGCATCTGCGCACCTGAAAGGAAGGCGACCCAGTTCTTTGGATACACATCGTTGATGAACAGTAAATCACCCAATCCCCATGTGATGATCTGCCTGCCGACTCTTATGTCATAAGTGTCAGCGAAGTAATCAAGATATGCTTCTCTTATATCGCCTTTGAAGGAGTCCGAAACAGAATCGTGGTAGAAATCAACTTTTGCGAAGGAATCTGTGGTTTCCGACGCAGCGAACGGCGTGAATTTCAGTTGTAATCTTTCCTCGCCGAGGATGAATTCCCTGCGGCAGGCTTCGGTTTGACCGGGTTGGCATCTTTTATCGCCGTCAGGCAGTCTCAGAGAATAGTTTGCCTGATAGAAGCCGTGGAAATCCGTTGCATTAGACGGGGCAGCAATAAGGGAATAAGACAGAACAGCAAGTATGAGCGAAATAGTGAATTCACGCAGAGGTCGCAATGCATGCGCAAAGTTCGGAAATAAATAATTATATGTATATTCTTTGCGTTCTTTGCGTGCGCCTTTGCGTTCTTTGCGAGAACGAATTGGAAATATCATTTTTCTATCAACTTCTTCGGCGGTTTTTGAAGGTATCGTTCCGTGAAAATATCCTCTGGAATGCCCAGATTGTATTCCACTTTTTTGAAGGTTACCTCCGTCCTGTGTCCTGTTTTTACATTTTTCATTATCCTCTTTGTAACTGTCGGAATATCTTGAATCTTCCTGGTTTCGGCTGCTTCAAATACCCTGATCAATTCGCCGCGGCTGTCATAATATTCTTCTTTCAGCGGAAGGAACTCGCTTTTGTCAATCCATGAGAGACGATAAGAGTATTCTGTATTCTTGTCCTTCGGTGTGCTCTTTATGACATAACAGTCAACTTTATTCA
>JBFMBQ010000493.1:0-2401 GCA_040755115.1 bacterium | reverse complement strand
AATGTCATCTTTATGATAGCGGTGCTTATCAGTGCGTGCGAGCGGAACGATATACTCGCTTGGCACATCAAATGCGCGAAACCGCACAGAGGCTACATTTTCAACCCTGAGCGGATATATATGCGGACCTTTCGCCTCCACAATACCAGTGGACGCCTTGAACTCAAAAAATGGGTCGTGGTCGGCACTCATATAATCGTATTCGTAATTCCTGCCGAGTTTCTGTCCGAACTTATCCATAAGCGAGCCGTTGATGGTTACATGGTATGTTCCCGGAAAGATGTATGCAGGATAATAGAACTCATCTGAATAATGGTTCATCCATTGACGGGTATCTTCCCTCATTTTAACCGGGGGTTTCAGGAAGATGTTGTTAATGAAATTCTTATACAGGATGGGATTACTGAATTCTATAGATATAGAACGCCAGCATTTTTTATGTCTATTATCTCTGATGACACGCAAAGGTCCATAAGTTGAAAAGTGCAAAATCACATCCGATTTCATCGGAAGAGTGCCTTCACTGCCGTGGAATTTGCGGTCAATAAAAACCTCGTATCGCGTATTGAGTGATAATTTTATCTTCGGCTTTATAACGACCGCCCAGAGGGGTTTTTGCCACCGTTTTTTAAGTTCAACCTTTCGCGGATGCCACAACGATACCGGTATGGATTTATTTTTCTGTGAACGGAATATCAGGTGTTTTTTCAAAAGATTTATGTCTATCGGCTGATTGAACATAATAGCGACCGATTGCCGCGGCGTAAGCCAGCGTGCCTCATTGTCGCCCTGTCCCGGCACGGTATACAGCACCTTCACGCGCGGGGTCTCAAACATCCACCTGTAGTCCTTTTCAAGTTGGTGTCCTTCAACAGATTTGAAATTTTTATCAACTTTTACGGTGTATTGGGTGCTGAATTTAAGCGGTTTTGACGGCTGAAACATCAGCACGGATGTGCCGAGCCAGTGGAAATCGCCCGGTGCGGATGGATAGACTTTGACGGGGATTCCTTTGGGACGCTCGCTGAGCGCAGTCAGAGGCACCATCGGCTTGTTGAAAACGGTGAGGATTTGTATGATATTTTCCACTTCCCCGTGCGGCGATGAAAACTGCACCTGAAGTGGTTCGCCTTTTTTCTCCGCCCACCTGGGTTCGCTGACTGGCGACATGTCATCAGTGGCAGCCGCAGATTCTCCGGATGTCATCACCCGCGCAAGAATGTCGTGTATAACTGTGATGCCAGAGAACATAAAAAAAGCAAAGACATAAATAAAAAAAGTGCGGCTTTTTATCTTCATTGCTACCTCCTGATCTGAAAAAGCCAGATTTTAAACACAGACCTGTACGGTATTGCTTATTTGCGCTGAATTCTATAATATCTCTTTAATAGATTCAAGGATGAAAACAATAGAATACAAGAGTAACCTCAATGTTGCATAAATTTTGCCACAGAGAACACAGAGATCACAGCGTAGGGGCGGTTCGCGACCCGCCCCTACAGAATCTCACTTTCAGTGAACTCCTGGTTTTTACAAAATTCTATCTTTTTTCTCAATAGAAATGGCTCTAATTTTTATATCTTTTATGCAACTATGGGGGTAACATGCGTTAAAGTTAATGCGATATACAGTGGAATTTTTACAAATCTAAATGTGAGCGGGAGGCAGCATTATGAATATATACAAATCAGGTGGATTTGAACAGTTAAAAAGGTTCAACTTTATTTTTGTATTTGCGATGTTTATGCTTTCAAGCCATCCTGGGAGCAGAAATATTCTTGCCGCCGAAAACTGCCATGGCGTCGGCTACGCTCATCTTGATGTCTCCTGGCGGTGGAGCGTGAACGAGGGAATAAACAAGATGATGAACACCTCGCTGAAGCAACTGAAAAACATGGAAAAGTATCCGCAATACAAATTCAGTTTTGACAATCCCATCATGCACGAATGGATGGAATTGTATTACCCGGAGGTTTTTTCACAAATCAAAAAGAGGGTGCAGGAAGGTCGCTGGGAGCCGTTCGGGGCGGTGTGGACCGACCCTATAGCGGATATAACGGGCGGGGAGGAATTTGTCAGGCAGATTCTCACAGGGAAAAGATACATTAATGAGAAATTCAATTACGAGATTAAAGTCGGGTCGGATTTAGATCAATACAGTTCATGGCCCGGGGGCAACCTGCCGCAGATAGTGAAGAAATCGGGGATAGAATATTACTCGTTTGTGAGGGGGCTTCAGGGCACGAACGGTAAATTTTTCTGGTGGCGCGGGAACGATGGGACGAAAGTGTTCAGCCACGACAGCGATTACTGGTTCAACTGTCCTGAGGGCACCTGCGGCTGTTCGGCGACTGCGCCGGCATTGAAATTCTATGGAGCGGGCGACGGCGGGGGCGGTCCC
>JBFMBQ010000492.1:0-5897 GCA_040755115.1 bacterium | reverse complement strand
AACGGATTAAATTGTAGGGCGGGTTTGAAACCCGCCCCTACATTATTTTTTATCTTTCCCGCATAGATGGATATTATCCTGTAGTTTTCCTGATAGTTTGAGCGCAAGCAATAGACGCTCGCAGGCGGCGGGATTTTCAGGGTCAAGTTCCAGACATTGCTGGAACGCAACGGCTGCTTTTTCGTATTTGCCCAGCCTGCCGTAAGCCTCGCCCATGTTGCAGTAAATAGCAGCATCAGTCTGGAGTGCGAGTGCCTTTTCATATTCGCGAAGTGATTCACGGCAGTTTCCCACGCGGCAGAGTTCATTTCCGTATTTAACATGCGCAGACGCAGAGTGCGGTGAACATTGGACAGTATTACGAAACAGAGATAATTCATTCTTCCAGATAACATTACGATTCACTGTCTGATAAGAATATAAGCCGAGGATAAATATAACCGTGAGCCAAAAGATAAATTTTGCTCTGCTCGCATTCCGCCATTCAGAGAGCCTTAACATGACAGTTGACAGAAAGATACAGAACCCGACAGACGGCATGTAAAGAAATTTCTCCGAAGCAAAAGTGAGAAGGGGAACGATGTTCATCACAGGCAGCAGCGAAATAAAAAACCATGATATTGAGAAGGAGATGAGGCGATTGCGCAGTGCGCCGTAAACTGCAACGGCAAGCGCAGCGATGATCAAGCCAGACGATAAAAGAATTTCCTTTTCAATGAAGGAAGCGGAAACGGGGATGGAAAAATAATCGGCGCACAGCCTCGCAGGAAAGACCAGAAGTTTTATATAAAGTGCGACCACTTTGATCATCATCAGGAAAGTTGACCAGGCAGGAAGAGGTCGCTCCATCTGGAGTGCAGAACCGCCGATGAAAAAGAGACGAAAAGCAAGATATGCTGTTGCGACGATGACATAAGGAATTACGGTAGCGATTGTTTTTTTTGTCCCTGTTCCTGTAAAACAAAGTTGCATAAGTAGAAGGCTCAGCGGCAGTATTAGTGCCGTTTCTTTTGACATCAGTGCAAGAATGAATGTGGTTAGCGAAAGCAAGAGTAAGAGTTTTGCTTTTGAGGAACTTTCGCGTGACTTGAGGAAAAGGATTAAAGAAAGAAGAAAGAAGAAGGCGCAGAAGATTTCCATTCGCCCGTTGATGAATGCGGCAGCGTTTGTCTGGACAGGGTGGGAGATGAACAGCAGGGAGGAAGCGGCGGCAATTTGGCGTGAAGGAACAAGATATGTGAGAAAAATGAACAGGAGGATGCCGTTGAGTGCGTGGAAGATGACATTAACCGCGTGTGAAGCGGCGGGGCGCAATCCCCACGCCTGATACTCCAGCGCGTAGGAAAGCGTTACGACGGGGCGATAGTAGCGCTCGTTGGTTACTTCGGAATATTTCGGGCTGAACAGCGATTTAAAAACGAGGGAAAAATTGCGTATATTGGGATTTTCTGAAAAGTTAAGTTTGTCGTCCCATACATAAGAGTTTCCGAGAGAATTCCAGTAGATCGCCAGCGCAAGTGCGGTGATGATCGCTGGAAAAAAAAGTTTTTTCACAATGTTCTGGAATCCGTGAAAATCCGTGTAATCCGTGCCAGAAGTTATTCATGCACGATTTTATTCCATGCGTCAAGTTCGCGCACCATGTCCAGTTTGATTTGTGTCAGTTCCTCATCGGAGAAATCGGTGAAGTTGATGCGGACCTTCTCGCCCTGTTCGCCGAGCGAAAGTATGTATTCTTCTTCGTCCGGGATTTTGCCCGTCTTCATTGCGATTTCATAAAGTTCAGTTCGCGGATATGGTGTAGCGAAAAAGATGACTTCCGGGACGAGATTCAGTTCCTTGCAGAAATCAATCGTCTCCTGAATTGTTTCGCGTGTTTCGCCCGGCAACCCGACGACGAAGGAACAATCCGCCCAGCCGAAATATTTCTGAGTCAGGCGCACAGCATTTTTCGCCGCTTCAACGCTTACACGCTTTTTCATGCTGTCCAGCATCTTCTGGCTGCCCGATTCTATGCCGTAGCCGATAAGAATGCAGCCCGCCTCGCGCATCTTCGCTATCAGTTCTTCCGTCATCAGATTCACGCGCCCCGCGCAGCCCCATTCTATGTTCAAGTTTTCTTTCAGCAGCAAATCGCAGAAACGCATCACATGTTTCCTGCTGGTAACGAAACAGTCATCCGTGAAGTGGAAATATTCAATGTTGTATTTTTCTTTCAGCGCAAGTATTTCTTCAACAACATTTTCGGGGGAGCGTGAGCGGTGTTTGGCGCCCATGAAATCGTGGTAGCAGAAAGTGCATTGATAAACGCAGCCGCGTGTCGGAGTTAGGTTCATTGACTTTCGCTGGAGGTCGCTGCGCTGCTTGCCGTCAACCCATTTGTTCACATTCACCGCTCCGATGGGGTTCGTGGAATAAATATCCATCGGGAAGAGTTCCCATTTAGGGTGAGGGAGTTCATCAAGGTTCATAATCGGCTGCCGCGGCGGCGTGTGGACAATTTCACCGGCGTCGGTGCGAAACCATATACCGTTAACATCACCGAGCGGACTGCCCTGCGAGAGGGCATGCAGTAATTGCGTTACAGTTACCTCTCCTTCGCCGATGCAGAGTATGTCAACCGGGTTTTTCTCCATCATTATGTGCGGGACGGAGGTAGCGCAACTGCCGCCGACGATGATTTTTTTATCGAGGTGATATTTTTTCAGTATGCCGATGAGCCATTTGTTGTATTTGTATATTGTGATCAAGCCGCTTGTGCCGACGAGGTCGTAGTCGGCGTTACGGATGTATTCTTCAACCTGCTCTTTGGACAGCCGCAGCGCATTGACATCAAGCACTTCCACTTCCCAGTCGGGGCTTTCCCTTGCAATTGCAGCGGCGATATATCCCAAGCCTGAGGGGAAACAATTCGGCTGTGCCCACTCGCGGATGGGCGGGTTGATCAGCAGAAATTTCATGATTATATTATAATATCTTTATCCGCAGATTTCGCAGATTGCACAGATTATACAGATTTTGAATTGAATAAGAATGTGAGTTTATATGAAGTTCAGCGCTGATGAGACAAGGCGGGAGAGCAAGGGTTCCCTGATGGTGATTGCCCCTTCACGGCAGCCTTCGCGGCAGCAGAAGCACTGAATGCATTCATCGTAATTGAAAACAGGGTAGGGTTTCATATTGATTGCTTCAACCGGGCAGTGTTTGGCGCAGATGCCGCACCTGACGCATTTTGCCCTGCTCAACACTGGGCGGTATTCTGAACCAACAATCGGGTTCAGTTGCGGATTAGACATAAACCATCTCATGAGAAACGGCGGCTTCCGAAAGTGCTCATCAGATACCTGTGAGATTGGGACACCTTTCACCTGTATTTCGCTTAAGCGTGTGCCCGAAAGTCCGCGTTTTCTGGCTGCGTGGTTGATGGGCAATTCAGTCGGATTGTATCCGATTATCTTCGCCGCTGCTGTGTCAAGCGCGATGGCGTTATCGCTGGCGAGGATCACTTTCATCTTTTTTGTTGAGCCGACACCCGCTGAACCCTGCACGGACATGACGCCGTCCATTACAGAAAGTTGCGGCGTCGCTACCGAAAAGATGTCAAGCAGCGCCTCGCTGAATTGTTGCGGGCGCGGGAAATTCTTATGAACCTGCGATTTATATCTGCCCGGTACTACGCCGAACATGTTTTTGACTGCACCTGTCAGAAGCGTCAATTCGTGCGCCTTCAACTTCGGCACGGAAATGATCACATCCGATTCAAAGATTTTTGAGGAAAGGTAAATCTCTTTTAATATTTCCCCTTTTTTGATCTTTACCTTTTTAGGGTTGGAACCGTCAAGGTTTATTACCTTTGCGCCCGCCTCTTTTGCAGCCTCGTTGACGCCGCATATTTCAAGTGCCCGTTCGGTCTGCCACATAGAGGAATCGCCGATGGTAACGATGCCGCCCGCTTTTTTTACTAATTTCGCAACTGCGATCATCACGGCGGGGTGCGTGGTAACGCCTGCGCTCGGCGGCTTGGGCATCAGGAGATTGACTTTAAGCAATACCTTATTTTTCGGTTTGACGAATTTTTTGATGCCGCCGATGAGATCAATCGCTTTCTCAACAGCCTTTTCAACATTCGCGGGGGTATAATCGCTGCATTTAACTATGGAGACGATTTGTTTTCCATCAACCGATTTTCTCATTTTATTTTTAATTTGCTATTATGCGTTAATTTTTGTTTCCTTGCGTTCTCTGCGTGAAAGCGCTTTGTTCACGCAAAGGCCGCAAAGGAATTAACTCAAATGTTTATTCTTTACTTATAGACCAAAACTGTGCGCTTTTTTGCCGAGGCGATAGACATAGGCGAGGATTTCGGCGACCGCCTTGAAGAGTGTCGGCGGTATGAAATCATCCACATCCGTGAGTTTGAACAAACTCTGCGCAAGCGGCGGATCAACCATAATCGGCACATCGTTTTCCACTGCTATTTCTCGGATTCTTTCTGCAATCTGCCCGGCGCCTTTAGCGACGACCTTCGGCGCATGCATCTCGTCGGCAACATACCGCAGCGCAATGGCGAGAAAAACAGGGTTTGTTATCACAACATCCGCTGTCGGCACCTCGCGCATCATCCGTCTCATCGCTATCTCGCGCTGCCGCTGCCTTATGCGCGAGCGCACAAGCGGGTCGCCCTCCCGCTGCTTGTATTCATCTTTTACCTCCTGCTTGGTCATCCTTATACTCTTCTCAAATTCAAACTTCTGATATATGAAATCAAGGAAAGCGAGAAGCAGCAGTGCGAGTGCGACTTTCAGCGACAGGCTCACTACAAGCCGTCCCACCATCGCCATTGAGGCTGCGATGTCCATATCCATCATCAACACAAAGTCGTGCAGGGCACCTATGATTGAAACATAAGCGATGCTGCCAACCACAGCGATCTTCAGCAGCGACTTTACAAGTTCCTGCAATGAACGCATAGAAAGCATGCGCTTCATTCCCTGAATGGGATCAAGTTTGGTCAGGTTGGGGAGGAGCGGGTGGAAGGAGAAAACGAATCCGACCTGCGAGATGTTTGAGAGCAAGCCGATAATGATCAGCACGATGACGAGCGGCGCCAGAATGCGCGCGCAGAAGAAGAACATATCAATAAACAGGTATGCGACATTGGCATCATTGAGATGCAGGTTGACCAGAACGACCGGCGAGTATGCCCACCGCATGTATGTTTGAAGGTATGTGTAGGCGTAGGGACCGTAAATCCACAAAACCACGAAGCCGAACAGGAGGACAAGTGCGGAGCCAATCTCAGGGCTACGCCCGACCTGCCCCCGTTTTCGTGCCTCCTGACGCCGTCGCGGCGTCGCCGGCTCTGTCCTTTCTTCTACTGCCATTGTTATTTAAAGTAGATAGTAGATAGTAGATAGTAGGTAGGGAAAAATCCTGTCATTTTACTTTAACCTTTGTAGCGATTTGTTAAATTCAAAATATAAGAATTTATAATTCAAAATTGTTTCAGGTGCCGCCAGCGATCCTGAAAATCGTAACAAGATCGCGGAACATCTGATCAAAATATCCCCGCATCAGGAACGCCATCAGCGATATTGATGCGCCGAGCATGAAAAGTCCGACAAGAATATTCAGCGGCAGCCCGACGATAAACACATTCATCTGCGGCACTGTCCGCGCGATAAGTCCCATCGCAATGGTAATCACGAGAAGCGCAGCGATCATCGGCAGTCCCACCTTGAAGGCGATAACGAACATTTTTTGAAGCAGCCCTGTCATCTCCATTGACAGCGGACCAGATATGTGAAAGGCATCAAGCGGGATGTAAGTGTAACTGTTTGTGATGGCGAGAATGATGAGATGATGTCCGTCCATAGCGATGAAAAGCAAAAGTGCGA
>JBFMBQ010000491.1:0-6425 GCA_040755115.1 bacterium | reverse complement strand
AAGGGGGAAAGGGGAGGAAGGGGAGAGAAGGGGGAAAGGGGGAAATGCGGAGTGTGGAGTGCAGAGTGCGGAATGAAAAAATGCAGAATGCGGAATGCGGAATGGGAAGAAGGGGGAAAGGGGAGAAATGTCAAATGTCAAAGATCAAATGTCATAAGAATGTCAAAGATAAAATTAGCATTTGGGTTCAAGGCGCAACCTTGAACCAACGACGGGCAAGAAGGGTGAAAAGGGAAAATGGGATTGATTGATAGGTGGGAAAGGGTTATTATTATAGGTGAGTGGTTTTGGTGGTGATGAGGGTAAATATGCGGCTAGGTAGCTCAGTTGGTTAGAGCACACGGCTCATACCCGTGGCGTCGGGAGTTCGAATCTCCCCCTAGCCATCAGAAAAAGGCAGGATTAACAGGATTTACAAGATTATTTTCGTTTAATGAAGGACTTTATCCAGAAGCGTTGAAGCCTGTTCTTGTTTGATTTTTTTAGCATACATTATTTCGCCGATGATGAGTTGGCGGATGTTTTCAACCATTTTCTTTTCGCCCATTGAGAGACCCTTTTTCCTTTGTTTATCGGACAGGCTTTTGAGGACTTCGGCGACTTTGCAAATATTGCCGGTTTTGATCTGGTCAAGGTTGTGTCTGTATCTGCGGTTCCAGTTGGCGTTGAATTCTTTTGTTTTCTTGCTTTTAAGTATATCAAAGGCTTCCTGAACCTGTTCGGTGTTTGAGAGGCGTCTGATGCCGACTTCATCCGCTTTTTCAATGGGGACCATTACCCTCATTTTTTTCATAAACAGATTGAGGATATAATAACTTGTAACCTGTCCGAGGACTTCTTTTTCTTCGATCTGTTCAACGATGGCTACTCCGTGGAGCGGGTGAAGAATTTTGTCACCGATTTTAAACATAGTTGCCTCCCGTTATTGTTTTATTAGTGGTAATATATTTAATCCTAACCTGGCGTAGCCAGAACCAAAGAAAAAAATTGAACCACAGATGAACACAGATAAACACGGATAAGATGAACACAGAGGGTTATTATTTGCGCCTGCGGCGCAAATAAAGAATTTGTGTTCATCAGTGTTAATCAGTGGTTCCATAAATCTTACCATTTTGCGCAGAAGTTCAGTTGTAAGATACTAAATTATTCATGGTTTCGTGTATCGGCAGCGGTTGCGCGGCTGGAATCGTCCATCGTTATTCGGGATTCGGGTTAAAAACGAAAAACGAGGGACAATAATTGAGAGGTTGAGATACAGGGATGTTAAGATAAATGGGAATAAGGTATGGTTAATGTTAATTTTATTTTTAAGCATTACCAATAAAATTAGAGTTAAATAATAACATGGGTGCGGGTTAAAAGTCAAGTATCAAGAAAATTTTTCTGCCGGTATTTTTCCGCTTTCAACGGTAACATGGCCGTCTTCCCAGTTCATTGAGATGGTATCGCAGAGGTCAAATCTGCACAGGAGCAATTTTTCTGAGAGCGGGTCTTCAATGTATTGCTGGATGAGGCGTCGTATGGGGCGTGCGCCGTCGTCGGGGTCATAACCTATTTGTGCGATGTATTCAATGAGTTCGTCGGAGACATCAAGTTTATAACTTTGCGCTTCCACCCGTTCCCTGACGCGGTTGATAAACATTTTGGTAATCTGGAGGATGTCGTTTTGATTGAGTGAGCGGAAGAAGAGGACTTCATCAATGCGGTTGAGGAATTCGGGTCGGAAGGTCTTTTTCATTTCTTTGAGGATCTGATTTTTCATAGTTTCGTATTCTTTAGTTTCGGCATCTTTGTCATCGCGGTGTCGTTTATCGGCGCGGAAGCCGAGCATGGTGTTGCTTCGGATCAGTTCGGCGCCGACATTTGTGGTCATAATGACGATAGTATTTTTGAAGGATACCTTGCGTCCTTGTGCGTCAGTGAGGCGTCCGTCTTCCATGATCTGGAGGAGGATATTGAAGACATCGTAGTGTGCCTTTTCAATTTCGTCCAACAGGACGACCGAGTAGGGGCGTCTGCGGACGGCATCGGTGAGTTGTCCGCCTTCTTCGTAGCCGATGTAGCCTGGGGGTGCGCCGACGAGGCGTGAGACGGAGTGTTTTTCCATATATTCGGACATATCAAAGCGCACGAGGGCGTCTTCGCTGCCGAAGAGGAATTCGGCGAGCGCCTTTGCGGACTCTGTTTTTCCGACTCCAGTGGGGCCTGCGAACAGGAAGGAGCCCATCGGGCGGTTGACTTCCTTCAAGCCTACGCGTGCGCGCTGGATGGTTTTGGAGAGTATATTCAGGACTTTGTCCTGTCCGATTATCCTTTTCTTGAGGGCATCTTCCATGCCGAGGAGGCGGACGGTTTCCTCTTCTTTTATTTTTGCCACGGGGATAGAAGTCCACATATAAACGATTTGAGAAATTTCCTCTTCATTGATGGTGAGTTTTTCGGGTGATTCTGAAAGTTCTTTTTCTTTAACTTTTTTCAGTTCATCTTCCAGTGCTTTTTCCTTGTCGCGCAGGGAGGCTGCTAATTCAAAGCGCTGGGAGAGGACGGCGGTATTTTTCTGTTCGCGGACGAGGCGGAGTTCAGATTCCAGTTGCTGCACCTGGGGGGAAGTGTAGTTGTGTTTGATTTTTGCCCGCGAGGAGGCTTCATCAATGAGGTCAATGGCTTTGTCTGGGAGGAAGCGGTCCTGGATGTATCGTGTTGACAGGTTGGCGGCGGCATAGATGGCTTCGTCAGTGATTTTCACATTGTGGTGGGTCTCGTAGCGGTCGCGAAGCCCTTTCAGGATATTTACGGTTTCTTCAACGGTCGGTTCTTTGATGAAGACAGGCTGGAAGCGTCGTTCAAGCGCTGCGCTTTTTTCAATGTATTTTTTAAATTCCTCGTAAGTGGTTGCGCCGACGCACTGGAGTTCGCCGCGAGCGAGTGCGGGTTTGAGCATATTGGATGCGTCAATGGCGCCTTCGGCGGCGCCGGCGCCGATAACGGTGTGCAATTCGTCAATAAAGAGGATGATATTGCCTTTTGAGTGGTATATTTCGTCAATGACGCGTTTGAGGCGTTCTTCAAATTCGCCGCGGTATTTAGTGCCTGCGACTAGGCCTGCGAGGTCAAGGGCGAGGACGCGTTTGGTGTAGAGAATTTCGGGCACTTCGCAATTGGCGATTCTTTGGGCGAGTCCTTCAACGATGGCTGTTTTGCCGACGCCGGGGTCGCCGATGAGCACGGGGTTGTTTTTCGTGCGTTTGCTGAGTATTTGAATAACGCGTTCAATCTCAATGCTGCGTCCGATGACGGGGTCAAGTTTATTCTGGCGGGCAAGATCGGTGAGGTCGCGGCTGAATTCATCAAGGACGGAGGCGCGCGTTGAGCGTTTTCGGCGGGTAGCGACGCTGATGGGGTCGCCTTCAAGCATATTTATCACTTGGTAGCGGGTTTTATCGATGTGGATGCCGAGGTCTTTGAGGAGTCTTGCGGCGATGCCTTCATTTTCGCGGATCAAGCCGAGCAGGAGGTGTTCTGTGCCGATGTGGGTGTGTCCGAGATGGCGCGCCTCTTCAAAGGCTAATTCAAGGACGCGCTTTGAACTCGGTGTGAAGGCGATGTCGCGGTGCTTGCCTCTTTTGTCAACAACGAACAGGTCGTTGATGGTATTCAGGAGGGTGTCAATGTCAATGCCCATCGCGGCTAACACTTTGGCGGCGAAACTTTCACGATCCTGCAAAAGGGAATAAAGGATGTGTTCGGTGTCAACATAGGGGTGATTGAGTTCTTCGGCTTTTCCCTGTGCGATTATGATGACGCGGCGAGCATGCTCGGTGAATTTGTCCCACATATTAGGTCCCTTTCCTCATCTGCAATTCTTTGTTAATAATTATAAATGAAACAATATAAACAGTCTACCGTCTACTGATAATGACAAATTACATTTGCATATATATTTTTTTAGCCACTAAAACACAAAATTACACGAAATTTTGTGCCGTTTTTTGTGCTTTGGTGCTTTTGTGGCATGTTTTTTATGTCGGAACCTTGCTCACAACACTAACTTTTGCACAACGGTTCACCTGAATAGATTCTTTTGTATGAGGTAATAATATGCTCATTGGAAACGGACGGAGGTTTGTATTATTTCCGAAAAAACATCTGCTCTCCGCTTCTCGCATTCGTTTATCGTGTATCGCCGCCCGTCGTGGTATTGAATATACGGCGAGGTCATCTGTGAGAGTAATTTGTAAGTGGAATAGCCTTGCCAGTTTAGGATTTTCATCTGAAGCGCAATATCAATGAAGGTAACGAGCCGCAGGACATCCTGATAGGAAGAGCGGTGGTTGTAGATTGAATGATGGATGACGCGCTGGGTGAGTTTTTTAATGCCGTTTTTTTTCTGTTTTATGATGCTTTTCCTTGTTTTTAATTCTTCATCCGTGAGCCAGGCGGCGAGCGAGAACACTTCCTGCCCCAGTTCCTCCTGTGTTTTGCCGAAATGAGTTTTATGAGAGACCTTGAAGAAGCCGTGTCGTTCAAGCGTTGTGCCTGAAAAGGTATCAAAGCGGACGCCGCGCCGTTCCGCCTCGCTCTGGTAAAGGTAGATGCGTCCTGCGTAGAGGCTGAAGGGGAGATGGAGTATCGCATATATGTTCACGCCGCTGCCCATATATCTTGGGGAAGCGGTCAGGTAGCCGAAGCGGCTGTTGAACGCCATCTCTGCTTTGTCCTGGAGGGCGTAAAGGATGTCGGTAACAGGCATAAGGGCTTCATCATGTAATGAGCCGTGGATTCGGTGCAGGAGTGTCAGGTGGTCCTGGTCGGTGATGATAATGGAGAGATTTTCTCTTTCGGCAGCGATGAGGGTTGCCCTTTTTCCCAATTTTCTCCTGACAGTGCGTTGTTCCAGCACTTTCTTCTGCAAAGGATTCAAGGCGGCGGCTTTGATTATCCCTTTGCCTGTGAGATACTTGGCGGGGATGGTATTCAGTAGATATTCTTTCAGGAATGCCCTGCTCGGCTCATCCATTCGGTGAGGGAAATAGAATTCGGCGAAGTTTCGCCGCACTTCAACGGCGGTTTCAATCCAGGGGTGGAAGGTCAAATCGTGGGGGATGAAATGCGCAGAATCGGTCAGTAATTTATTGACGGCATCATCGTTGAGCGCGGGGAGTTTGTTCCTCTTGCCTGAAACAGAAAAAAGGTCTTTCTTCCTTTTTAAGAGGAGGTCTTTTTCCAATTTTTGTATTGAGTGATGTTTTCTGGATGCCTCGCGGTAATTTTCCTCCTCAATTGTTTTTTTCAGGTTTTGTTGAAGGGAGTATAATTTCTGTCTTAATCCATAGGCGGGGGGCGGCGAGCCTTTATAGAAGGAGGCAGCGCTTGCGGGGTGCGCATCCATGAGGGTCAGGTAATTGTAAATCAGCGAAACGAACAAGTGGGAGCAGTCTGCGCAGCCGAAAAGGAAGTCCCGTTCAAATTCCCGCAGCGTTGTGCCGCAGTTCTGGCAGTTTTCTGCGATGGCAATGGGGATGCCGGCGGTATCGGGGACTGATGATGAGGTCGGGGCGCCGGAGTAGCCGTGCAGGACAGATTGCACTTTGGTAAGGACGGCGAGTATGCCTGATTCTTCCGCGCATTTATAGCACAGTCCGACCTGTCCGCAGTCTTTTCCTGTGATAAAAAAAGCGGCTTCGTTTGAGAGACATCTGCGGCATCTCATAGGTTTAATTATATACTGGACTTGTGCAAATTTAAATGCAGGAGTTCAGAATATGCCCGGGACTCGCAGTTCGGATTTCGGGGTTCGGTTTTTTATATTTTAACCGAACTACGGACTACGAATCCCGAAATACGATTCGTGCCTCGCAACCGTTCAACAACACCCTGTCATTGACACACTCTGCGATCCGCAATTGGCTATACATTTTTTTTGCCGTTCAGAAAATCATTTTCAATTGAGCATATTGAAACAATCAAGGTTGTGTTTATATAGGATGATACGGAGACGACATATAAAAACGGGCGATTTAAGTTATCTTAAATTTAGAGAATTAAACGATTAACGCACTGCTTTAAACTCAAGGAGGCAAACTATGACGCGAAACAAAAGGTCTGTGTGCGTTATTGACGACGAGGCTGCTTTTTTAGACGGGCTTTCCCGACTGCTTGAATGGAAAGGGTATCGCGTGACAGCCTATTCACGGGCTGAAGATGCGATTGACCACATTCAACGGGAAAGTATGGATGTCGTTGTGTCGGATGTAACGATGCAGGGAATTTCGGGATTAGACCTGGTAATGAGGATGCGCGAGAGAGGATGCTCAACCCCGGTTGTTTTGATGTCCGCGCGCCCGGATAGAAAAATAATGGCAAAGGCGAAGCGGTGCGGCGTGAAGGACTTTGTCGTGAAGCCTTTCAAACCCAATGAAATG
>JBFMBQ010000490.1:0-6035 GCA_040755115.1 bacterium | reverse complement strand
CCTGCTGAAAGAGGCAAGAGAAAAAAACTGGCTGGAATAGTCGGTGATCAGCGCTTACAACTGGTTTCAAAACACCGAATTGCGGGGTTTTGTATAGGCATTGCTTCCTGCACCAGAGGGCATGGTATGCCGTGCCCCTACAGATAAACGCAAAAAAATAATTTAACCAATTCTACGGTAATGGCACAGCGCTATGGATTGAGCCGTCTGTGAATCTTTCACCCTCTTTGATGCCGACATTCACAACAACAGTAACGGGTGAGAAAGATATACAAGTTTTTCTTGCAACCTTGTATGATTTCCTTCTGCCCGATTCACCTACAGGCACGCAGCCAGTAGAGGCACATGTTACTTTTTACACAGGCGGCGACGCCAGCCCCTTTGACTGGCACCTCAGCATCCAGAACGCCTCCGGCACTAACATCAAATCTTACCCGACTGGTACCAATACAAATCTTGATGAAACCTGGGACGGTACCGACAATTCCGGCACACCACAACCTGATGGCATTTATACTGTTATTCTATCTGCAATGGATCAAAGCACGAACAACAATTACGCCGAAGAAAGCAGAACAATTATTGTTGACAATGCCACGCCGACAACTTCGATCACTTCGCATCAGAATGGTGCTATAATAAATAAGATACCCGAAAAAATGGTTATCGCGGCTGATGATAATATTGAAATAGCGACAGTCTCCGTGTTTGTGGATCAGAATCTCATCGGAAATGCGGCAATGACGGCGACAGGGACTTATGAGATTAATATAACCGCAAGCGATGGAAGCCGAACAATATCGGCGGTTGCAAGTGATCTGGCGGGAAACAAGGCGACGGCAGTGGTTCAGGTTGTCGTTGAGGCATCGCCGCCCTCGCCGCCGATAAATCTCACAGCAACGGAAAATCCCGACGGCAGCGTTACGCTCACCTGGCAGGCGCCGACAACCAACGCAAACGGGACGCCGCTGACCGACCTTGCAGGATACAATGTATATTTCGCCACCGAGGCAAACCGCTGTCTTACTCTCGCTGCGGCGCCTTATTCTGCATCGCTTATATGTGAGGCGTCAGCCACAGCGACAGGCACATTTAATTTTGACGGACCATCATTAAGTTTTGAGGGAATGGACTACAGCACCAGCCCGTTCGGCACATCAGCGGTGTGGATTGATATTAATGCGACTGGAACTGCATTTATTGCACTCCCACTAAACGACACGAATTTGATTGATGCCTCGCAGCCGATCTATGCTTATTTGTTTCACCTATATCTTACAGACATCAGCGGATATGCTTCTGGCGAATATCATTTCACAGGCTACACACAATCATCTTGGGCGGAGATTGAAGATTGGCTTGTGGATGGAATAAACTACGGTACCCTTGAACCACAGAGCGAGATCATCATACATGCCGCTGCTTGCATAAACAATGCCACAAACGACAACTTTGCTTCCCAAACCCTGCCGCTGTCAAGCATACCGAAATTTGAGTTTGAGAAGGTGAATGTAAGTCTTGTTACAGACACCACATATCAAATTACAGGACTTGATCCATCGCAAACCTATCTCCTCACCGCCGATGCGGTGGATGGTGTGGGGAATAGGAGTGAACATTCTAATATTGAGACTATAATGAAGTGATTTGGAGGTGACTCTATGTTTAGGAAACTTCTACCTTTTACGGCGATCATTTGTTTTTTAATCTTATCTTTTATTGTTCTTTTGACATTTAAAGGGAGAGCGGAGGAAAAGAAGTTATCAGAGATGGCAACTGAAAAAACAAGGATAGTCGCAAAAAAAAATCTCTGAAAAAAAGATTGAGAGAAACATACAGGCAGAATATTTTGATGATGAAAGTAACTTGGTCGCTGGCCTATCGGAAAAAAAGTTGTATTTTTTTGACAAAGATGGAAAAGTAAAAAGCGAATTCAATTTAGGTTATAGAGTCTTTGATTCAGAAAACAATAAGTTTTTTGGAATTGTTGAATGGGAATTATATTATGATGAGAATCCCAATGTATTGGTTCAGCGTGAAATGGAGTGACGCCAAAATTTGGTTTGGAATGACAGTTACATAAACTGCATGTCATTTTCGCCCTTCGGGCGAGGGTTTTTTGAGGCATTTGCGGGGTCTATCATGCGATGAGATTCAGGGGCCTGCCCCTGCATGTAGTAAGCAGGGGATGAAAAGGCGAGGAAGATGCCCTCTTGCCTCGCCCCTGACCCATCGCTTTGATGAGCCCCGACCAGGTTATCCCTCGGCGGGTTGCTCCCCAGCAGTGCCCGCTTCCGTTTCACCCGGCACCGTTCAGTTTACGGCAACAAGACGGGCGGTGTCAACCGTAGTAGATTGCCGTAATACCTGACGGGCAAGTTTGCGCTGCCGGCGGGCGCTCTCAAGTTTTCTGTCCCGCTCGGCAAAGATTTCTTTCTCCCTCCCTTCAAGTTTATCTTTCGGTGTAACATAACCTATCGCGCTGTGAAGACGAACGGTGTTGTAGTGAGTAACATAACCGGCAACCAGACGGCGGGCATCCTGGAGCGACAGAGGCGTTTTCGGTCGGATGCACTCCACCTTGAGACTCTTGTGCCAGGCTTCTATTTTCCCGTTGCTCTGGGGATAAAACGGACTTGTGCGAACATGCGTCATGCCACAGATGCGGATGAATTCCTTGAAGTCACGGGCAATAAACTGTGGTCCGTTGTCGCTGATGATTCGCGGGGTCTTGCCGGGAAACTTCTCTCGGGCTGCCTGAAGGATAATCTCTATGTCGGCCTCTGTCATGGCTTCACGGATGTCCCAGTGCACTACAGCGCGGCTGTAACCATCAAGTATGCTGCACAGGTAGTAAAATGTGCTGCTGATGTTAATGTAACTGACATCTATATGCCAGTGTTCATGCGGGACAGCGGGCTGGTGGAAACCTGTGCCTTTCTTTGATACTTTGCCCCTCCAGCGCCTCAGCAATCCTGCCTCGTGCAGCACTCGCCATGTACTCGTGGGACTGACTGCCACGATGTCTGCGTCCAGCATCATGAAGGTAAGCCTCCGATAGCCTTCTAATGGATTGGCATTGTGATAATCAATTATGGCTTCCTTCTCCCACGGCTCAAGCCAGAAGTCACGCGGTATCCATCCGTTGTGCTCGTTCACTTTGCCGTATCGCTGCCGCCAGTCGTAAAACTTGCTCTGCCCTATGTCCAGCCAACGGATGAGGCGTGAGGCTGCGATCTCTGTCTTTTGCGACCAATGGTTCACAAAGTCAATCACGGCATCCCTCATATCGTGCGGTGTCCATTCCCCTGTTAACTCTCCCCAAGACTTTTTTTTAGCGCCACATGTTCTTCCATCAACTCGCCGAGCACTTCGTCTTTCTTCTTCAGTTTCTCCTCAAGTCTGGTGATCTTCTCCTGGTATTTACGCCCGCCGTTGTCAGCCTTGCCGCAGAAGGCATTCGCACCGTTCTCAAAAAACACCTTCTGCCAGTGGTAGAATACCGATGGTTTAATCCTGTATTCATCGCAGATTGCCGATACCGGCACCTTTTCTATGAAGTGCCTTCTCAGGATTGCGACCTTTTCGGTGGCTGTGTAAAACTTCCGTTGCTTCTTCATCGTGTACCCTCCTTTTATTCCAATATTCTCTACGGGTACACTCCATTTTCAACTGGGGCAGAACAATATTAAATTCATAAAGGATTCCAACCATATATATGTTGTGTCATACAATTCACTTTGGACTGTAGATATAGCAACCGGAAATATTATTAAAAACAAAGATTTATTTAGTGATTCTTGGAAAGAAAGTAATTTTGGAGAGAACGGTGATATTGTAATAAAACAATTAAGTTCTAAATATATATTAGGAAGTTTTTCCCCAAAATATGACGTGATGAAAGAAACTAGTAAAAGATACAATTTTCCCAAGAGGATATATTTCATCTCTAATTATTCGGGAGATATTCTTTGGGAAAAAACTATACCTGAAAAATATTTGTCTAAAGAAGAATATGACGAAAGAATGGTGGACCAAGTATTTATCAGCGAAAAAAACAATATCTTTGTTGTGTTAGATTCAGAGACAAAAACACTTATGAAGTATAGATTTGAAGAGGAGGAGTAAAAAGGTTGTGAGTACAGGATTATATTTAACGAGAAAAATAATAATTTATTTGCTCTGCTGTTATACACTATTTTATTTTCCATCTATTTGTTATGCAATGATACACATAAACACAGATGCAACAATTGGCTGGCCAATAGATTTAACAGATTTTCCAACTCAAGCAATCATATCAAATTTCGGAGTTCATTCATCCAATTTATTGCATGATCACATAGATATTCCAACTTAGTAAATAGGGGACAGCCACCGTTATTTGACAACAATTAGTAAATAGGGGACAGCCACCGTTATTTGACAACAATTGATGACATTGCTATCATCAAGTCATGGTCAGGTTCGCAAGAATAGTTGTGCCGGGGGTCGCATATCATGTAACACAGCGAGGCAACAACCGGCAGGATGTATTTTTCGTTGACAGCGACAGGCGCACATATCTTATGTATCTGGGACAGGAGTGCGGGAAGTATGGACTTGAAGTTCACGGTTACTGTCTGATGACGAACCACATTCACCTTATAGTAGTTCCGCCGACAGAGGATTCGCTGGCACATGCGCTCGGTCGCACGCACTTTCGCTACACGCAATACATAAACAGGCTTCACCGCCGCATCGGGCACTTGTGGCAGAGCCGATTCTTCTCATGTCCTCTGGATGAGAATCATTACTACGCTGCGATGAAGTATGTTGAGCGGAACCCCGTTCGTTCACGGATGGTGAGGAAGGCATGGAATTACCGTTGGTCGAGCGCAGGAGCGCATACGGGAGGCGAGGACGAAACGGGATTTCTTCATACTCAGGAATGGGAAGGGATTATGTTGACGGAGGACTGGCGGGAAGAACTCTCTTCAGCCGATGACGCCGGGGCTATGGAAAACCTTCGGGTAAGAACGAGGACGGGGCGTCCTTTGGGCAGCGATAGTTTTATCAGCAAACTTGAAGTTCGCCTTGGGCGTCGTCTTCGGCCGCTTCCGGTAGGAAGACCGAAAAAGAAAAAAACGAGAGGTAATAAATAGGTGGCTGTCCCCTATAGTATAGTGAAAAAGAAAAAAACGAGAGGTAATAAATAGGTGGCTGTCCCCTATAGTATAGTTTAAGTTATTTTTCACTTGCTATGATGTCAGTTATGATCTTTTCCAATTTAACAAGATATTCTTTACATTTCTCAAAATATTCTCTAACCGTTTCCTCTTTGAACTCCATAAAATCAGAATAATCTCCGTTTTGCCTGCTTATAAACAACTTGCCATAAAATTTTCCAATATCTTTTGAAACTTTGCCAGTATTCACAAAATACTGATTAAACAAAGCCATAACACCTGAATGTTTTGAACTTGATAGTCCCTTTGTTTCAAGCAAAGCCACCGCAGCATAAAATAAACTGTAATAAAGTCTGTTTACGGTTGACCGTAAACGGTTTTCGGAGAAAAGTATTTCTGCGTCCTTCAGTGACTCTTTTGCTCTTTCAAGCCGATATCGTATTAGTTCAACATTCATCACAACACCACTCCCTCGGCGTCAACATTCCTGTGCAGCGGGTGATCTTTATATCGCTTAAATTCCCATTCATCCTTAGGAAGAATTAAAGGAGTTATAACAACATTCTCCGCCAGATCAATGTCATAAATAATATCGTATAACATATCTCTGACCTCGTCAGTAACCTGCTCCGTAAGCACAAGAATATCCCAGTCAGAATCATCTTCAGGATTTCCCCGTGCCCTTGAACCGAAAAGAATTATTTCAGCATCGGGCAGAATTTCACAGATCGCTTTCTTTATTTTTGCAACGATTCCCTGATCTCTGTCAGTAAGATTTATTTCTCTTGTTTTTTTCACTGAGGATCGCCTCTTTTAATATTATTCTATTTCATATTTTATCTCTCTGCCTTTCACACACCATAGCGC
>JBFMBQ010000489.1:0-4817 GCA_040755115.1 bacterium | reverse complement strand
TATCTGCTTGCTTATAGTAATCGGAAGAATTTGGAAAATAGTTCATTTGAGGAAATCCGCGCCAGTGCGCAGAGTCTGCTTGACGCTTCGCGAAGGCGGCTTCTACTCTGGGACATCACCGATGCGCAGATAGAAAAACTTGAACAGACAGGGGTGCCGACCAAGACGCTCACGATCAACTCGCCTGCATCAGGTATCGTAACGGAAAAAATGGTGTATGAAGGACACAAAGCGATGGCGGGCGAACCGCTCTACATGATCGCGGACATATCCAGCATCTGGATACTTGCCGATATTTATGAATACGAACTGCCCAATATTCGCATCGGGCAGACCGCTTCGATCACGCTCTCCTATCTGCCGGGCAAAACTTTCAGCGGACAGGTTACCTATATCTATCCGTTTCTTGAGAAAGAAACAAGGACAGCCAAAGTGCGGCTTGAACTTGCGAACGCCGGCTACACCTTGAAACCGGGGATGTATGCGAATGCGGAGATTAAAATAAATCTGGGCAAAAAACTTGCGGTGCCGCAGGAGGCGGTGCTTGATTCAGGGACGCAGCAGGTGGTGTTTCTTGACAGGGGGGAAGGGCATTTTGAACCGCGTGAGATAAAAACAGGTGTGAGGATAGAAGATTATATTGAAGTGCTCGGTGGATTATCCGAGGGTGAAGTTGTTGTTACGAGTGCGAACTTCCTGATTGATTCTGAAAGCAATCTTAAAGCCGCCATGAGCGGTATGGGCATGGGTGGAACGGAAGAGGGTAAAGAGCAAAAGGGCAAAACCGGCACAGGCGGGGCGACACATCAGCATTAGAAAATTAACCACGGATGAACACAGATAAACACAAATGGACACAGATTTTTATGGTGATGGGGATGATACGGAAAGAACATAATTATGACACTGGTGCAAAAAGTTCAAAGTGCAAGGTGCATAAATGAGTAAGACGGTAGATGGTAGATGGTAGATGTAAAATGATTTTTGATCGTCTACCATTTTCCGTCTACCGTCTCCGTTCCTATTCTTTTTGCGCTGGAATCAATTATAAGAGGCTGAGAGATGATTGAAAAAATCATTGAATACTGTGCAAAGAACCGATTCGTTGTTTTTATTTTTGTGTCCGCTGCTGCATTCGCTGGTTTATGGAGCATGCGCAACCTGCCACTGGATGCGATTCCCGACCTTTCCGATACGCAGGTAATAATTTATTCAAGGTGGGACAGAAGTCCTGACATCATTGAAGATCAGGTAACCTACCCCATCGTAACAGCATTGCTCGGCGCGCCTCATGTGAAAGACATACGGGGCTTCTCTGATTTCGGCTTCTCTTATGTTTACATAATCTTTGAAGACGGGACAAATATTTACTGGGCGCGCTCGCGCACACTTGAATACTTGAGCAAGATCACGCCGCTCCTGCCTGAAGGCGTGCGCACTGAGCTGGGTCCCGATGCCACTGGACTCGGCTGGGTATTCCAATATGCGCTTGTTGATACAACAGGGCAGCATAATCTTGCAGACCTTCGGACATTTCAGGACTGGTATCTGAAATATTACCTCCAGAGCATTCCCGGCGTTGCTGAAGTGGCGCCAATCGGCGGCTTCGTGCGGCAATACCAGATACAGATAAACCCTAATACTTTAGCGGGCTACAAAATCCCGATTATGCGGGTAATTGAAGCGATCAGGGATGGCAATAACGATGTCGGCGGCAGGCTCATTGAGTTCTCCGGCAGAGAATATATGGTGCGCGGCAGAGGATACGCGAAAAGCATAAAAGACATAGAAAAAATTGTGGTGGGGGTTAATCCGCAAAGCGGGACACCTGTTCTTGTGAGGGACATAGGGCGCGTAGTGCTGGGACCCGAGATCCGCCGCGGTGTTTCCGACCTGGACGGCAAAGGCGATGCGGTCGGCGGCATCATCGTGATGCGGCACGGCGAAAACGCCCTTAAAGTTATCAACAAGGTAAAAGAAAAACTGAGGGAGATTGAACCTTCACTGCCGAAAGGCGTAAAAATAGTTACAACCTACGACAGATCAGAACTCATTATGCGCGCGATTGACACTTTGAAAGAGGAATTGATACTTCAGATGATAATCGTCGCCGGGGTTATTCTTTTCTTCCTCTGGCATTTCTCATCCAGCCTTATCCCGATCTTTACGCTTCCTGTTGCGGTGCTTATTTCGTTCATACCGATGTATTTCATGAGGATCACATCAAATATTATGTCGCTGGGTGGGATTGCCATAGCGATTGGTGCGATGGTGGATGCCTCCATCATTCTCGTTGAGAATGCGCACAAACGACTTGAGCAGTGGGAAGAAGGCGGTCGTGTCGGCGATCCGAAACCGATGCTTATCCGCGCCGCGCAGGAAGTGGGCAGACCGATCTTTTTTTCGCTTCTTGTCATATCAATATCTTTTATGCCGATATTTACACTTGAGGCGCAGGAGGGGCGGCTGTTCAAGCCGCTTGCCTTCACAAAAAATTTCTCTATGGCATTCGCTGCTGTGCTCGCCATCACGCTTGCGCCTGCTTTGATTCTCATATTCCTTAATCCGCAGCGATTCCGGTTCAGACCGCGGTTTTTATGCGCGGTTGCGAACGCCGTCTTCAGGGGAAAGATACACAGCGAGGAGAAACATCCTGTAAGCCGCATACTTTTTCGGCTGTATCAGCCGGCGGTGCATTTTGTATTGAGATTCCGCTATCTTATCGTGGCGCTTTCGGCGGCGGCGATCATTTCCGCCGTGCCGATTTATATGCGTCTCGGCTCCGAGTTCATGCCGCCGCTGAATGAGGGCACAATCCTTTACATGCCTACCACACTGCCAGGCATGTCGGTAACGGAAGCGCAGAAGTTGTTGCAGGTGCAGGACAAGATTCTGCGGACTTTCCCTGAAGTGGAAAGGGTATTCGGCAAGGCAGGTCGTGCGGAAACTTCCACCGATCCGGCGCCGTTCTCAATGATGGAAACGACTGTGATCCTCAAACCAGAAAGTGAATGGCGTAAGATGAAAAGATGGTATTCCGATCTGCCCGAAATTATCCAGATTCCATTCAGGCATATAATTCCAGACAGACTCACCTGGGATGAACTCATCACGGAGATGGATGGAAAAATGCGGTTTCCGGGCGTCTCAAATGCGTGGACGATGCCGATCAAGGCGCGCATTGACATGCTCACGACCGGCGTCAGGACACCGGTGGGGATAAAAGTTCATGGGGCAGACCTGAAAGAGATAGAAAAGATCGGGCAGCATGTAGAGATGGTGCTCAATGAGGTGCCTGGCACAAGGAGCGTATATGCCGAGCGGACGGCGGGCGGATATTTTATAGATTTCACATTAAAGCGCGATGAACTTGCACGGTATGGTTTGAGTATAGCGGAAGTGGAAATGGTGATAATGTCTGCTATCGGCGGCGAAAATATCACTACCACGATTGAAGGCAGAGAGCGCTACCCGGTGAATGTGCGGTATGCGCGGGACTTCCGAAGTTCAATTGACAAACTCCGCCGCACGCTCATCAGCACGATGGATGGCGCGCAGATACCGCTTGAGCAACTCGCCGACATACAACTTGTCGCAGGTCCTGCGATGATCCGCAACGAGAACGGCATGCTCAGCGGATATGTTTATGTGGATGTTACGGGGCGCGACATCGGCAGTTATGTAACTGATGCGAAGGAGGCGGTGCGGGAGAAAGTTACGCTGCCGACGGGGTATTCATTGACCTGGAGCGGACAGTTTGAGTTCATGCAGCGCGTGCGGCAGCGGCTTGCTGTGGTTGTGCCGATTACGGTTTTCTTTATCTTTATTCTTATTTTCTTCAACACGGGTTCGATGGTAAAGACGCTGATAGTATTTCTTGCGGTGCCGTTTTCCGCTATTGGGGCGATCTGGCTGCTTTATCTTCTGGGATACAATATGAGCATTGGTGTGTGGGTGGGGCTGATCGCACTGATGGGCATAGATGCAGAGACGGGTGTGATCATGCTTTTATACCTTGATCTTGCTTACGATGAGGCGAAGGCGGCGGGCAAAATGAGAGGAATGAAAGACCTTGAAGAGGCGATCATTCACGGCGCTGTAAAGCGGATTCGCCCGAAGATGATGACAGTGGGCACGACTTTCATGGGGCTGCTACCGGTGATGTGGTCGTTGGGAACAGGGGCGGATGTGATGAAGCGGGTGGCGGCGCCGATGGTCGGCGGCATTTTTACCTCGTTTATTATGGAACTTTTTGTATATCCGGCGATTTATATGATCTGGAAGTGGGGCTGGGAGGTTAAACCGTCGTTAAAAAAGAAATAACCACGGAAGTACGGAGGTGAGACGGGAGACATGAGATGGGAGACGGTAGATGGGAGAAATGAGATGAACAAGGTAAAAGAATAATCATCTCACATCTTAACAGATACATCTGGGCTCGATGAGCGAGGCCGACGCGCTGCACTACATGGACACCCTGCACGGGAAATAGACAGTCCAAGGAACGCCGAAACACCCACAGAACGCCGCTGCAATACCGGGCGGCGTTCTTTTATTTTCGCAGGTAACGCTTAATGGGAAGCTATAGTTGTGAATGGTTCATGATTTCTGTGAAAAGCAGAAGAAACATCCAGATCGTTTCTATGCTTTGACTTTTTCAGCGCGAGGGAGTTCTTTCCCAAGTTTTGCCTTGAATTTTTCCGCTTTGACCCGAAAATAATTTCGTCGGTCTTCAGCCGACATGTCTTTAATGTCCAAATACATCTTATCGCGTATCTCGCGTATCTCTTTCATGGCACTGGATTCCTCAATCTTCA
>JBFMBQ010000488.1:0-9792 GCA_040755115.1 bacterium | reverse complement strand
GAAGACGACAATCGGTTATCTGCGCAACTGTCCTGGCGGATATAATCTGCTTTGAATTGTTTGTGAAGATTAAAAGGGTGCTTACAACGAGCACCCTTTTTTATTTTTTTGCTGATTATGAGAAAGAAAAAATGGAAACACAGAGCCACAGAGGGCACAGAGAACACAGAGAAAGAAAAATTTTCACGCCTTCGGCGCGAAGAAATGTTTCTCCGTGTTCTTCCTCTATGTGCTCTGCGTCTCCCGTTGTTGGTTCAAGGTTGCACCTTGAACCACAAATGCTGAAAATTAATTTTTGATTGCGACTTCGTATTAAATTTTCCCTAATACCGCCCCTTCACTCGCAGAAGAGACCGCAGCGGCATAGCGCGCCAGACAGCCTGTTGTGATCTTTGGTGGCGGCGTTTTCAGTTTCTTTGCACGGAGACGCAGTTCCTTGTCTTCAACCTCAAGCGTGATGGTCTTGCGTAGTATGTCAATTGAGATGAAATCGCCGTCCTTAACGAGTGCGATCGTGCCGCCCGCCATCGCCTCGGGCGAAACATGTCCGACCGCTGCGCCGCGCGTGCCGCCGGAAAACCGCCCGTCAGTTACGAGAGATACCTTCTCGCCGAGTCCCATGCCCACCACCGCCGCTGTCGGCGATAGCATCTCGCGCATACCAGGACCGCCTTTGGGTCCCTCGTATCGTATTACAATGCAGTCGCCTGCGCGGATTTTGCCGCTGAGGATGGCGACGCATGCTGCTTCTTCACTGTTGAATACGCGCGCGCGACCGCGGCTGCGCATCATTGACGGCGCAACCGCCATGCTTTTAACAACAGCGCCTTCCGGCGCAAGATTGCCGAACAGCACCGTCAGACCGCCGGTTTTTGAATAAGGCTTCCCTATCGGACGGATCACTTTGCCATCGGCATCGCCCGAAAACTTCAAATTTTTGCCTATGGACTTGCCTGTTACCGTGATTTCCTTCTCATTCAATAGTTTGCCTTTTGACAACTCTTTCAGCACCGCCTGCACACCGCCCGCCTCGTGCAGGTCAACAACATAGTGTTCGCCGGCGGGTCGGATGTGGCACAGGTTCGGCGTGCGCCTGCTTAAGCGGTCAATCGTCTTCAGCGTGATGTTTGCGCCGCATTCCTGCGCGAGCGCCAGCAGGTGCAGCACCGTGTTGGTTGAGCAGCCGAGCGCCATATCAAGCGCAAGGGCGTTTTCAAAGGCTTTTTCTGTGAGAATTTTTTGCGGTGTTATCCCCTTTTTCAGAAGATACATTGCTTGAGCACCTGCTGCTTTTGCGAGGCGGATGCGGTCGGCGTGGACCGCCGGTATCGTGCCGTTGCCCGGCAGCGCAACGCCGAGCGCCTCCGCCACGCACGCCATTGAATTGGCGGTGAACATCCCGGCACATGAGCCGCAGCCCGGGCATGCCTGCGCCTCCATCTGATACAGTTCGTCCTTCGTGATTTTCCCGGATTTGACTGCGCCAACCGCTTCAAACATATCAATAACATCAAGTTTTTTGCCCTGCCAGTCGCCGGGCAGCATCGCGCCGCCGGTAACTATGATCGACGGCAGATTCAACCGCGCCATCGCGAGAAGCATACCCGGTGTAACCTTGTCGCAACTGCTGATCAGCACAAGCGCATCAAAGGCATGCGCCATCGCCATCACTTCAACGGAATCGGCGATGATCTCACGACTGGCGAGTGAATATTTCATTCCGGGGTGGTTCATGGCGATGCCGTCGCAGACTCCGATTGTGGAGAATTCAAACGGCGTCCCGCCTGCCGAGCGGACGCCAGCCTTCACGGCGTCAGCGATTGCCTGGAGATGAATATGCCCTGGCACAATTTCATTGACAGAATTTGCAACGCCGACGAACGGTCGTCTCATCTCATCATCGCTGACGCCGAGCGCACGCAGGAGGGAGCGATGCGGTGCTTTCTCAATGCCTTTTTTTATCAGATCGCTACGCAAATAAACACCTCCGTTTAATTAGTAGACAGTAGATAGGGAATTGTAAATTTTCGTCCTGAATTATTCATACAGAATGCTGGTTCGCCTGCGGCGAATCGGGAAAAACCCTTTTTGAAAAAAGGGTTATTTCCCGAACCCTTTTCCTAAAAACTTTCGTTCCTTTCAGGTGAACTATTTTCATAGAGAGTATGAATAATCCATGTTCATTATTGAACAGTTGAGTAAATAAATTATTTAGAAAGATTATCAGCGAATAGTCTGATTTGTCTTTCTTCAATAGTTAATCGTCTTTTTGCGTTTTTTTTCTCGGATTCAAGTGTTCCGTCACTTAATATATGCATCACATCAACGCCGCGCAGCGCAAGTTGCGCTGCAACCAACTTGCTGCGATGGCAGTTTGCAGGGTCTTCTTCGCTGCACATCAGGCAGACGACTGACTGATCAGCCATTCTGCACAGAATATCAAGCCCTTCAATGAAGGTTTCGTCCTGCGCCATCGCTTCGTAATCGGCAGTCCCGTCGCCCTTTGTGTATCTAACACTGCGCGGGCGGCCGCCAAGTTTGTCGCCCATATATTCATACGATATGTTGTTTCTCGGAAGATGTATATCAAGATAATCATAATTAAAATGCTCAACAAACCGCGAATACGGCGCACTTCTCACATCCACAAGCGTCTGAATGCCATGCCGTTCAAGCAATTCAACAAAACTTTCAAACGAGATGTTGCTGTGTCCTATTGTGTATATAGTCACTTTAGTGCCCGTATGAATTGTAATTGCTATATCAACTATAACTTATTTTTGATTAATTTTCCCTTTTGCTTCTTTAAGGGTCATTCCTAAATTTCTCAACCTCCAACTTCTCGCCTTTAGATATTCCTGCTTTAAAAATTCAACATATTCTTCTCTCTTATCGTATAATCGCTTATGCCTGCGTTTTTTTGCCTTTGCAAGAGCATAACTCGCTAAAATTGGAAGGGCAATTGAAACATCCGTATAACATACAACCGCATCAGGCAGCATATCTTTATCTACCTTTCCCCATGTTACTGCTTCTGACGGGGTTGCGCCAGAAAGCCCACCGGTATCAGGTCTGGCATCTGTAATTTGTATAAAGTAATCGTGTCCTTTGTCTTTTATTCCAAGAACCTCTTGTATTTGTGGTTCTGTCTGAAGCATAAAATTTTTAGGACTACCTCCACCAAGAATTATTACAGCAGATTTTCCACCACCCCTTTTAGTTTTAAGAATTATTCCTGTAGCCTCATTTATATCCCTTGATACATTCAAATAAACTGTGCGAGCATCAAATTCTGCTTCTGCTATGTTCATGCCAATGCTACTATCTGCCGGCGCTGGAGAATAAATTGGGATGCCAAGACGATGGGCAACAGATAAAATACTGACATCTTTTAAACCTAAAGCCTTTTCTCTCTCCGTAACATACTTCCCAATTCTATAATGTAGTTCGGATGTTGACATTTCGGTTCTGAACTCTGGTTCAACAAAAATCCTTCGGTAAAAAGCATCAGTATTCAGCAGAACTTTATAGTCAAATAATATATCATATATTCTTACAATTTTATCACGCCTAAGTTTTATGTCGTCATGGATTGGTCCTCTTCTGTGCAAAGAAAAACCAAGTGCGAAATGCGTATCGTGATATAAGTTTGCACCAGTTGTTGAAATCCAATCAATAAAACCTGCTTTCATCAGTGGAATTATTGAACTTATTCCAAGCCCTGCCGGCGTTAACGCACCTGACAGGCTCAACCCAACAGTTACATCATCACCAGCTATTATCTTATTTGTTAATAGTTCACAACATTCCCTTAATCTGCCTGCATTAAAGCAATCAAAATAATTTTCAACTATGTCTACGACTTTTTCACATCCCTTAATAGGGTCTGGTAAAATTCGTTTTCCTTTACAATGTGAAGTGTCTTTTCTGCTTTTTACAATCTTTCTTCGCTCAGTCATGTTTATTCCTTTCATAAATAAAATCACTTTGTAATTTAATTCATTGCTGTTCGATCAAGAATTATGAAAATATCGTTATAAAAACAGCGTTTTTTGCGGGGCGGGATCTCCGCATCCCGCTGTTCTTACAGAGTTATATGGAAACTTTTCCTTAAATATCCGTATTTTTTGACTGAACACCGGGTGCACTCCATTTTCAACTGGGGCAAACCTTTTTTTTCTAAACTTAGCAATTTTTGAATAAAGATGCAGGCGCGCACAGGAGAGCGTGCCCTACACCTGATGGAAATCATACATTAAGAGATGCGATGTTATAAAAATATCCGCCCATTTTAGGTTTCAGTAAAATTGGAGTTTATATTATCACGACAGATGATTTATTTCAACCTTTAAGGCAACACAATATATCCTTTCACGCAAAGATCGCAAAGAATAAAAAAAGAACGCAAAGTGTTTAAATCCGAAGAAATGAATAATTCTGAATCAAAAAATTTTTTTGATCAGGCGTTCCATCTTGTTTCCCGCATCGCGCACCTGATCTTCAAGTCCGCGGTAAATGGTTTTAAGGGGACTGTATTCAATCTTCGGCTCGGCGGTGGTGCCACTTATTTTCATCTTGAAAACATAGCCTTTTGAGCCGTCGGCGATTACAGTGGAAACAATTTTCTTCAGAGTGCTCGTGCGCACCTTTTCTTTTATGACTTCGGCGCGACCGTTCAGATTGAGTGCGCCGTCAAGTCCCACTGTGCCGTCAAGTGCCAGATCAATCTCTGCGCTTTTCAACAAAAACCGCTTCACCGAAAGTTTGCCGTCTCCGATCTGAAAATTCCCTTCCATAGCGTCGTATTGAAGCGGCTCGCCGCCCGACGCCCCTTTCAATATGCCGCTGACGGCGTGGAATGAACCGTCCCCTTTCAGTGTATCCTTCTTTTTTATGTCGCCCTGTAATCGCAAATCTCCCGTGAGCGATCCAGTTACGCCGCCTTTTAAGTCGGGGGCGAAACCATAGAGCACTTCGGCGGGGAAGTTTTCACATCGCATGTTCGCTTCAAGTGGCTCGCCTGCCACGAGGGGGTAAGACAGCGTCCCTGCGAGTTTGCCGCCGTCCTGAAGGCGGACAGCAAGGCTTCTTATTTCAAACATCTCCCTCGTTCCAGCGGCGATGACCTTTATATTGCTGATTTTCCTGCTGCCGATCCGTCCCTCATTCGCAGACGCAGAGATTGTAATATTTTCTCCGCCGCGCGCGCCGTCAACTTTGATCCGCACGGAAAGCGGCGCATTAAGGTTCTGAACGCCCTGAATTTTGAACCCGGCGACTGATGAGGCAAGCAGATTCAAGTCGCTCGCAAGAAATTTTTCAGATGTGATGCTCAGTTTAACCGCCTCGCCTTCTCCTGTGCCGATGTAACCTTTCATCAAAAAATCGCTTTTGCCGTATTTCGCCGATGCCTTGACAATCCGCAGCGGTTTTGACGGGTGCAATTTAAATGCGGCTTCAATGGCGTAAAATTCAAGCGCTGCGGGGAGCGATTTTTTGTAGTAATCCTTAAAGACAAGTTTTGCGTCAGTCAGTCGGACAAGGAGCGGGTGAGAGAGTTTTCCTTTCCTTTTATCTAAAAAAGCATCAAGATTGGTGCTGCCGTCCGCGCGGCGGACGAAATAAAGTATCGGTTTGTCACATGAAATGCTGCCCAGTGTAACCTTTCCTTTCAGCAGTTGCGACAGCGAGATCGCAGCCGAAATCTCATCTGCTGAAAGCACCGGAGTGCCGTCGGAGCGGCTGATGAAAGTTATTTTTTTCAAGGCGACAGAGCGCGGCAGACTGAAACTCACATCGCTGACCTCTGCGCGCAGGGGGAAGTTATGCTCAATTTCTTCTTTGACATTTTCTACAATGAAACTTTTCAGTTTGGGTTTGCCCCAGAACCAGCCGCCGGCGCCGATTGCAGCCAGTAAAACTACTGCCGTAAAGATTAAGACTGGCTTTTTTTTCTCTGTTTTTTCCCTCTGCGTTCTCTGTGTCTCTGTGTTTGGTAAATCCATTGTTTTCTTACAAGGCTTAAAAAATTGGCAGGGCAAGCCCTGCCCCTACAATCAATACCGCAGGAGCGATTCTCCGAGCGTCAGAAGTTCATTCACTCTGTCTTCATCTTTTCCTTCTGCAATAATTCTTATAAGCGATTCCGTATTGGACGCACGGATGTGCAGCCAGGCATCTTTCCATTCAATTTTTATGCCGTCAATGTGGTTCAGTTCTGCGCCTCTTATCTCGCTTTCGGCGCGACTGCGGGCGCGCTCAAGCGTTGTGAACAGCGTGGTGAAATCCATTTCTATGTTCATCTTTTTCATTATCAGCCGCGGCAGAGTTCTGTGGATTGCGGAGAGCGGTTTCCGTTCGCCGGCGAGAAAATCAAGTATAAGCGCGATTGCAGCAAGGCTGTCCTGCGCGTATTGAACCGTCGGCACAACCACGCCGCCGCTGCCCTCACCTGCAATAATTGCGCCCATTTTTTTTGCAGCCTCTGAAACATAAGATTGTCCTATCGGCGTGCGGTGCACAGTTGCGCCGAGGCGGCGCGCCACAGCCTCAAGGGCATGCGTCGTGCTGATATTGGTAACCACGGTTCCGGGCTGCCTGCGCAGCGCGATGAATGCGCACAGCGCGAGCGTGAAATCTTCAGGCATCGCCTCGCCTTCATCCGTTACGATGCCGAGCCGCTCGCCGCCGGTGTCAAGCATAAACCCGACATCCGCCTCTGATGCAGATACGACGGTTTCCAGAAGCGACATATTATCACGCGTCGGCTCCGGATAGTAAGGCACCTTCTTCCCCGGCTCGGCGTTCAGCAGGATGGCGTCGCAGCCGAAGGTGTTCAGCATGCGCTCCACCATCGCCCCGCATGCGCCGCCGCTCACATCTACCGCCACCTTGAGGCGCGCATTTCTTATTTTTGGGACATCAACACTTGAGGAGATGCCGTTCAGGTGCAGTTCCGCTGAATTCGTGTTTGTGTGCACCTTATGGATGCGGTTCCAGGGCGCCATCAGGAACTGCCCCGAATGGTAGATGTCAAGGAGTTCTTCGCCCTCGCGCTCGTTCAGGTAAATGCCGTCACTGCGGATGAATTTGAGCGCATTCCAGTTGAGCGGGTTATGTCCTGCACTGACGGCGATGCCGCCTGCGGTGTCGGTGTGGTAGATGAAATATTCCATCGTGGGAATGGGGCAGACGCCGAGGTCAATCGCTTTGAGTCCTGAGGCGAGAAGACCGGAGAGCACGGCGGAGCAGACCATTTTGCCAGAGGGGCGCGTGTCGCGGCACACTGCAACGCTGCCGCTGCCGATGTAGGTGGCGAACGCCTGCGAGAACTGCACCACAAGGTGCGGCGTGAAGGTTTCGCCCACGATGCCGCGCACACCTGTAACGCTTATCTTCAGCGGATTCATATTCTCACTTTCTCCCACCGAATACAATCGTCCCGCCTGCATATCCGAGGGAGACAATAATCGGTATCAGAAAAATATACATAACTGCGATAGAGAAATCTACTGGATCGGCGGGGATCGCTCCCCTGACAGTGTGAAAGGACAACAATGCGCCCGCATAAATAAACAATATCAAAGACATAACAATCTTGAATTTGAACACGCCGCTCTGACTTTTGCCATATTTATACACCCAGTGAAAAAGCCCAGTGATAAAAGTGGGCGTGATCATTATGAATCCTGAGACTAAAAGAAAATAAGCGGTGCGCTCAAAATGAGGGTTCCTGAACAGGTAAAACAACATCAGAAATATTGGGGCGAAAGAGAAGAACGCCTGCGGGAAGTGCACCATTATCGGGTGGGAGTGAAGGGCAAGGATTAACTGTGCCCACTGCGGCGTGGTTTTCGGTCGCGATTCTGCTGTGGTTTTTTTCTTCAATTTCCCGACAAGTTTGACTCTTTCAAATACTTCAGTGCAGTGAGGCGCTCTGACAAAATGTTCAGTGAGGTCGTTCCCGGCGTGGTGCTGCCCCATGTGGACGCCGTTTTTCCATAGTCCGCTTGCGGAGACATCATACACATTGCCGCCCATCGCCACATACGACGGCTTACCGTTTTTTCCGTCAGAGCCTTTCAGTTCTTCTTCTGTAAACTTGCGCATACACACCCCATACCGATTGAATTATTATAACTGTATCCGTGTAATCTGCGTAATCTGCGGATAATATTCAGACTCAACTTGAAACTGCGGCGGGGATATTGTAAAAATCAGTTTGCAAATAACATATCAGGGGGGCAATAAATGAAAATTGGAGATATTGAGTCAGCAAACGCGCCTCGCTGGCAGCCGGGCAAAAGAAATCACTACGAGGTCTGGTATCTCACACTGAATAACCTTGCAACGCAGACTGGCTACTGGATTAGATACACTATAACAGCCCCGAAGGAAGGACACGGTGAACCATACTGCCAGGTGTGGTTTTCGTTTTTTGACCGCCGGAAACCAGACAGCAATTTCGGGCTAACGCAGCGGCATCCGATTGAAACTCTCAAAAGCACACCATCACCGTTTGAGTTGCGCATCGGGGAGAACATTTTAGCAACAGGCATCACCTCCGGCAGGATTGAAGGCGCAGGACACAGCGCACGGTGGGATTTGAAATTTACACCATCACAAGAAGTCTTCTTTCATTTCCCAAAACTTCTATACAAGCGTGAATTCACCGACACCACCGTCCTTTCACCGCATCTTGATACAAGGTTCACGGGCACGATAGAAGTTGACGGACGCACTTATGAATTGAAAGACGACCCGGGCGACCAGACACATTTATGGGGTAAAGAACACGCATACAAATGGGTATGGGCGCACTGCAACCATTTTGAGGAGGATGAGACCGCTGTCCTTGAGGCGTTGTGCGCACAGGTTGAACGATTCAATATCAAACTTCCGCCCATCCCATTAATCTATTTGAAACTGCGCGGCGAGGAATATCATTTTCTCAAGCCTCATGAAATTTTGTCCACGCGCACCGCGGGCAGACTCGGCGAGTGGCGAGTGCGCGCAATTGGAGCGACAAAAAGAATTGATGTGGAAATCTCCTGCCGCATTGAGGACACCATTGAGGCGGAATATTTTGACCCCGACGGCGAGAGCGCCTACTGCGATAACACGGAAGCGGCGGACGCCGTTGTTACGGTATATCGGCGGAAGAATCTTTTTGCCTCATGGCGACGGACGGCGACGCTCACATCGGAAGGCACAGCGCATGTGGAGTGGGGCGCACGCAAGCCGAACCCGCTGGTTACTCGGAAAATAATTTTGATTTAGACGCGGATAAACGCAGATTGACGCTGATAAATCCGTGGCATCCGTGCCAAAGATGACCGATATTTCAATCCGAAAATATTCAGGAAAGCATCGTCAGCGCGTGAGGGAGATATGCTTCAACACGGGCTTGGGAGGCGATTCTATTTCGCCATATTTTGATGACCTTGACCTGTTCGCCGATATGATCATACTTTATCACACCGACTATGAACCGAATTCCGCTTTCGTCGCTGTTCACAACGGACAGATGGTTGGCTACCTTTTAGGATGCACTGATACCAATACCTATTTAAAAATTATGCGGAAGGAAATAGTGCCTCAGATACTGCTGAACATAGCGCGTGGGAAATACCACATCGGGCGAAGAACGAGGGATTATCTGCTCCGCTTTTTGCGCGAGGATATAACAACGATATTTTCACTGCCGCCGCTGGATTTGTATCCTGCGCATCTTCACATAAACCTTGAAGAGGGCTTTCGCCGCTCTGGCGCAGGCACACGCCTGATGAATTC
>JBFMBQ010000487.1:0-4610 GCA_040755115.1 bacterium | reverse complement strand
ATAAAGACCCCGTCAAATACAATGTCTATCGCTGCACAGAAAAACAAACAGCCTGCACCTCACCAAACCAGTTCACAACTATCGTCTCCGACCTACCAGACACAACACTCCAGTATCAGGACGCAACTGTTTATCCCGATACTACTTACACCTACTGCATCACCGCAAAAGACCCCGGCGGCAACGAGAGTGTAATTTTAAACTACGGCAACTGCATTGAATGCACACCGAGCATCAAACCGAAACCACCTCTTAATCCCGATGCAACTTTTATAAATGCCGATGAATGTGATATGACAATAAAAATATGGTGGACAAAATCCGCCGACGATACCGGCAACGGAATGGGCTACAACATCTACCGCTGCACAGGCAAAACCGCTGATACCTGCGATACTACCGCCGCCGGCAAGGTCAACACAACAGGATACATTGCGAGCGCAAAAACAGACTCCGACCCATATCTTGCAACAAATGAACCAAAAGGAATATGGTATTACGGAATTACTTATGTCAATGCGGACGAGATAGAATCCGATCTCGCTGTAACTTCTAATACAATCTTAATTCAATATCCTGAAGATGCTTGCTACCCCTGCGACCCAGTAGAATGCCCTTTTGCCATCTCTCTAACATCACCTATCAACCAAATAAATTGGGATGACACCAGTTGCGGCGGCTTCTGCAAATCTCCAAAAGCCAATGTGAAAATAGAACTTGTTGATGATACCGGCACGATTATCAGAAGCATCATAACTAACAGCGATGGAACAACGGAAATGAGAATGTTTGAAACCGACATTCTGACAGGTAAAACTTATACCATAAGGGTAAATATCCCCCTGTCCGCCGCCGCAGGAATGCCGTGCGAGCGAAGCGAATATCTTGCGAGCGGCAACTGCGTCATTAATCTGAAAAAAGGGATAACAGGTGAAGAAATACAGGCAAGCAGATATGACGACCCGATAACCGTCAGCGGTATAGACATCCCAAAGTCAGGCGGCGGCAGGAAAGAAATCGGCAACGCCGACTGCGACGGCGAAATCGGCTACAACGACCTGAAAGAATTGAAAAAGAACTACAGGAAAAATTTATCGGACGGCGCAGATCCATGGGCTGACTTCAACGGCGATGGAACGGTAGGCTTTGATGATTTAAAGATACTTGTTATGAACTACAGGATGATAGTTTACGGCTCAGAAACAATTGACAAAACAGACCCCTACTTCTGCAAACCGTAAGTAGGGGCGGTTCGCGAACCGCCCCTGCATCCGTGTTAATCTGTGTTCATTTGTGGTTCGCTTTTATCGCCCGAAGGGCGATTAATTTAAATAAATTAATTTGCTTTTTTACTGACATAGAATAAAATACATATATCATAAAACTGCCCATAAAAGGAGGTGAGCACCGGTGAAAAAAATACTGGTTGTAGATGACGAGGCGCACATCCGCCAGTTATATAAGGACGAACTTGAGGATGAAGGCTATGATGTTCTGCTCGCTGCATCCGGCGGCGAAGCGCTGAAAACGATTGAGAGAGAGCATATTGATCTGGTAATGCTTGATATTAAAATGCCCGATGTAAACGGACTTGAGATTCTCGGAAAGATAAAAGAGATAAACGAAAACCTTCCGGTGATACTCGTTTCGGCTTATGATACTTACAAACAGGATTTCACATCATGGGTTGCGGAAGATTACATTGTAAAATCATCAGACCTGAACGAGATAAAAGAGAAAGTAAAGAAATTCATTGAGGTATAAAAAATTTTTTGTTTAATTATGCCTATAGTTGCATACACTTAATTTTAAGTTGATGTTTTTTACCATTGCCGCAAATAAATTTCATTCTTAAGATTTTCTTAACAAGCGAGTTTTCAACAATCCCTGTGGAAAAACCTGTGGAAAAGTTGAAAACCTGCACTTTTTCCTAACTTTTTAATAATTTCCACTTGAAAATTAAAAACTTACATGTATAATTGTCTATATTTAACTATAGGCATTAATAAAGTGCAGCATTAAAAATTTATGAAAGAAAATTCTGCACTCCAGAAAAGTCAACTCCGCCTCATTATCGCTATTCCCTTCATTACTACCCTTCTCGTCCTCGGCTTCGGTCTCCTTATCATTTATCTCAACCAAAAACAACTGCTCGCTCCGAACTCAATGCCCAACACCTTAAAGGTTCATCAAGCCCTCGGCGATATCGTTACCGCTACGATTATCGCCGCCATCGGCGCGCTCATCACCGGCATCATTCTCGCCTACGCCTTAACACGCCCCATCCGCGAATTCACGGCATCTACAAAAAAAATCCTCCAAGGCGATTTCACCTCCAAAATTACCTACCGCAGCACCACTGAATTCTCCCAACTCGCCGACTCCTTCAACCAGATGATCCTTTCGCTCAACAATTTCTTCAAGCGCAGCCCTTCAGGCGGAATGATCACATTTGATAAAAACAAAAATATTCTTTCCCTCTCAATTGATGCGGAAATTCTGCTCGGCTGCACATCCGCTGAACTGACGGGCAAACACATCAACGAATCCTTCCTCGGAAAGGACGAAAATTCCGACTTCCGAAATGCCATAGTCTCATCACTTGAAAATCAAAACGCTATGCACCAGAAAGAACTCCACATCAGAAACATGCAGGGAGAACTCCTGACCGTCTCGCTCTCTTCCTCACTTATTGATGACGAAAACTTTCCTGAACTGGGTCTCACCGTGAAACTTGAAGACCTCACAGACATCAGGCGCGTGCAGGAACAGATGCGCCGTATTGACCGCATCGCTGCTTTCAACAGTTTCGCCGCCGGCGTCGCTCACAATGTCAGAAATCCTCTCTGCTCAATCCGCGGCTTCGCCCAACTCATTAACGAACGCGCCGCTCAACACCCGGAACTGAAAGAATATACCAGCCTCATCATCAAAGATGTTGACCGCATAAATACAGTTATTGAACACCTGATTCACGATCTCCGTCCGGGCACACCCGACTGGGATTATCACAAAGTTGACGATGTGGTGAAAGAAACACTGTATCAGGCACGTGAGGATATAAAATAACTAAACATGTGAAATTTAACCTTTTATCGCCAATGCATGAAAGGGAACAATGACAGGGTGTCGTTGAACGGTTGCGCGGCTCGAATCGTAGTTCGGGATTCGTAGTTCGGAAAATAATTCTTGGATCCCTATACCCGATCTACGAACTACGAGTCCCGATTCCAGCGGCGCAACCGCAACCGAATAACAAAATACAATGAAATCGCTCCTGACATTTCTGATAATTCTTTCTCTCACCTTGCCGGCAGCGGCGAAGGACAAACTTGTGATAATATCTCCGCACTGGGAAGGCATCCGAACGGAATTCACGCGCGAGTTCAAAAACTGGTATAAAAATGAAACAGACGCCGAGGTTGAAGTTACCTGGCTTGACCAGGGCGGCACATCGGAGGATTTGCGCTTCATAAAATCAGAGTTCGCCAGAACACCTAATGGCATCGGCGTTGACCTCTTCTACGGCGGCGGGATTGATCCTTATCTGGAACTCGCAGCGAAGGACTTGCTTGAGCAATTCCGAGTGCCGGAAAAAATCCTGAAAAAAATCCCTGCAACTCTGAATGGCATCCCACTCTACGACCTGCATTACAAGTGGTATGGCACATCACTCGCCGGCTTCGGCATCCTCTGCAACAGGAAATTGATAAAGAAACTCAAACTCCAGAAAGTGCAGGACTGGATAAGCTTGACCCACCCTGCCTTCACAGGGTGGGTAGGCTCAGGCGACCCGCGACACAGCGGCAGCGTCCACATGGCTTATGAAATCATTCTTCAGGCTTACGGCTGGAAAAAAGGATGGGAGATAATTTTACAAATAGGCGGTAATGTAAATACTTTCCCCAAAAGCGCTGCTCAAACTATCAAGGACTTATCCACGGGGGAAGCAGCCTGCGGCTTCGCGATTGACACTTATGCCTACTCGGCAATAGAGGAAGTTGGGGAGGAAAACCTTGAATTTATCATGCCGGCGAAGGCAACTGTGATCAATCCCGATTCCATCGCCATACTTAAAGGGGCGCCGAATCGGCGCGCTGCGGAAGGCTTCATACGATTTTCACTTGGCGAGCGCGCGCAAAAAATCTGGATGTTCCGAGCAGGGGCGCCGGGCGGTCCAAAGGATTTTTCACTCAACAAAATGAGCATACTTCCTGAGATTTACAAAGATGCACGCGGTAAATCCATCATTAGATATAATCCGTTTCAGGGGCAAAAAGGGCTGCGCTACGATTTTGACAAGGGCACAAAACGATGGGGTATTCTGAACGACCTGATCGGGGCTTTTATTATTGATACGCATTCTGATTTGACGACGGCGTGGAAATCGGCAGCGCGCAGCAAAGCGAAAAAAGGGAAGTTTCTTGCATTCCCGATCAGCGAAAATCAGGCGATGCAATGGGCGGAGAAATGGGACAACTCGGTTTTCCGGAACAAAAAAATCAACGAATGGCTTGCGATGGCGAAGAAAAAATATAAGCACTGATGGCAGCAACAAATATTTTACATTCTTACCACAGAAGCACGGAAGGACTGAAGCACGGAAAGGA
>JBFMBQ010000486.1:0-4930 GCA_040755115.1 bacterium | reverse complement strand
TGGATTGCGCGTGCGTGAAGCGCTGAAGGTGCTTGAGAAGGAACTTGAAACTGCACATCTTGGCGGTCGCAGTGAGGTCCGCATCGTGCACGGCATCGGCACGGGCGCGCTGATGAAGGCGGTTCACGAGTATCTGCAATCTTGCGTCTTCGTGCGGCGCTTTGAGCCTGGAACTGTTTATGAAGGCGGTATTGGAGTAACGAGGGTTATATTAAAAGACTGAACAATAATTATTAAACATTAAAAGACCGATTTCAATTTTTATTAGACTCAAATGAAAAAAGAAAAAATATGTTACTTATGCGGTAAACCAGATGCAAATACAAGAGATCATGTTGTACCCCGTTGTTTATTCCCTAAGAAAACACTTCCTAATAATCTCATAACTCTAAAGGTTCATAAAAAATGCAACATAGATATCTCCAAAGAAGAGGAATATTTTAGAAACTTAGTTGTTAGCCTTTCTCAAGATAGATTAGTCCCTTTTGAAATATGGTATACAAAAGTTAAAAGATCGCTTCAAGGAGGTGAAGGTCTGCGAAAAAAACTGCTATCAAGCCTCATTCCACAAATAGATATATACTCAAAAGGAGGTATATATCTTGAAACCGCTCCTGGTATAAAAATAGATAAGGATGCCATCAAAACGGTAACTGAAAAAATTGTCCGCGGGTTATACTTCTATCACCATTGCCCAACGATGTTGCCTATACGATGTTGTTTTTAGATGGAGTATTAATCCACCAGAAAGTTATGAGCTCATTCAATTCTACAAGAGATCCCCAATCCATAATATGGGTAAAGACATTTTCTCTTATCGCTTTGTTCAGGCTGAAGATAATAAGTTTGCATCAATTTGGGGTTTGTTGTTTTACGATAAAATCTTAATTCTTGTGTTTACTTTTCCGTCCGTGGCTAATGGTGATCCAGAATCTTGAACCTGAATTATTCACACAAGGGGAGAAAAGGTGAAAGGGGAAATGGGTAAGCCACGAAATGACACGAAAGGCACGAAAAAAGATATAGTATGAATAATCCAGAATGAATTATAGCAGGTGTGTCTCAGCGATCACTTTCTTTATCTTCGGATCAAGCGTTTCAAATTTTTCCAGATACTTAACCCGCTCCTGGTTCAGTTCCTTGACCAACTTTTCGCGTGTGGCGGTGTCGTAGTGCTTGCGGGGGTCAAATTTATCCATATCAAACGGGTCATCATTCTCTCCTGTAACGCCGCCGACGAGTGTCTGCGTGCCGAAATCGGCGTCTTTCTCCCACTTCGCCGTGCTGCGCAGCAATGCCCGTGTGATATAACCTATGCCGCTTTTCCACGGGCGCACTGCCTCGCGGATAACCTTCGGCGGTTTACCGGGTTCGGCGATTTCACCCACGCCGCCCGTGTTCATCAGGAACGAGCGCACTTTGTTTTTATAGTTTAGTAAATACTGATAAAAGATATTTCCTTCCTCTGCCGGGTCGCCGACAACGAATGGATTTGTGCCGACTGTGCGTATTGACTGCCCTGCCTTTGCGGGGTCGCCCGCGGCGGTTTCAATTGATTCCCCGAGCATAAAGTATGCAGCCGCCTGCTCAGGGGTGAGTTCCTGAAGAATCGGCGTAACGGTGTTCCTGCGCGTGTTGAAAATGAAAAAGACGCCGTCCAGTTCATCAAACGGCGGCAGGTCAATGGAATGGTAGCGTCGCTCTTTGGGCAGCGCAGCGAGCGGCAGGATACCGCGCCCGTTGGCGCAGAGGTCCTCTTCAAGGTAAAGGACATTGCCCTGATAATCAACATAAAGATTCTGTGCGACGAATTCGGCGGATTCGGTTGCCGGGCGCAGAAGTATGTCTTCTTCGTCAAGATCGGTCTTGAGGAAGAGAGCCTGCTCGGTGCCGAGTATTCTGCCGTCTTTCATCCGCAACCCGGCGAAATCGTCCTGAACTATAAGTGCCTGCTCGCCTTTTTTATCCAGAAAGTGCGTGTGTCCGACATTTGTTGTCTTTCCTGTGCCTGAATTTCCGAAGATGACAACGGCGTAAGTTTTCAGATTGTTATCCTTGCTGTCAACTACCTTCACGATTTTAGTTCCAGCGTGGATGCCGAGTATGCCGCGCCTTTTCGCATTATACATAGCCATGCGGAGGAAACCTTTTTTCGCCTCGCCCATGTAGTCGCTGCCAATGCCGATAGTAACGCCATCTCCCGGGAAGGCATAGAACCTGCCGAAATCACCCGCTGGCATGTCCGGCACTAAAAGGATGTATAAATCATCCGCACCCGGCACAGGATCGGCGATACGGCACATCTTGCCCCACATATAGCCTATATGATGATTTGCCCTGTTTTTCGTGGTAACCATCAGGTAACAGTTGAAGGTGAAGTTTACATCCTCACCGCTGCCCATAACGCGGTGGACGAGGTCAATGGGGAGCATATTTGTATGTCCCTCATACTTTTTGCCGCCGGATTCGCCGCCGAAGATGCGGGTCATTTCCTTGTCCATTCCTTTCAGGGTTTCAATCTGCTCCGGCATCGTATTCCATTTTGACACCGCCTCACTGCCGATGATGACAGAATATTTGGCAGATCGGTTGCGCACCTTAGTGTCCCAGTTGTAGCCGCCAAAGATATTGCGTTGCCCCGCAAGAAGCGCGAGCCTGCCGAGTTCGGGACCTGTATAAAGCGTAACATTCCTGCCCACATGCCTTGATCGCTCTTGAAGTATCTTGATCCTCTCAAGAATGGTTTTCCCGTCAAATATAGCCATTTCATATACCTCCCAAAAAAAATACAGAATTATATATTAACAAAACACAGGCGCTGATTCAAGTGTTGAAAATCCACATAAATAATTCCTTAACCCGGCAGAACCAGAATAAAAGAATAAAAAATTGAACCACTGATAGACACAGATAGACGCGGATAGGATAAACACAGACAGTGATAGACACTTGCGCCATAGGCGCAAATGGAAAATCTGCGCTCATCCGTGTTAATCTGTGGTTCCATAAATCTTGCCTTAATGAATCAGCAAGTTTGCAACTTTCTTTTTGCGGAACTTCCACCTCTCGCGGCGATAACTTTGAAGGGTTTCCACCATCGCCACCACCGAGGTCTTTTCGGGCTTGTAACCGAGAAGGTGGGACGCCTTTGATATGTCATACACGCAATCGCTGAGAGTGAAGTAAAAATGCTCAGGTGCAACCGGGGAGAATTTTAATTTAAAAATGAGTTCAAAACCTGGCTTTATAAGAGCCGATGGGATGCTCACTACACGGCTGCGCGAGCCGACCGCCTGCGCCAGTCCCTCAATCAGGCTGCGGTGTGTGAAGACATCAGCGCAGCATATATTGAAAGCCTCGCCTGCTGCTTCCTCCTTCTCGCCGCACAGAATCAACCCCTGCACGGCGTCGTCAAGAGAAACTATTTTTCCCTCTTTTGCGCCGCCGTCAAGAACGGGCACGGGTAATCCAGCAAGAATAAGATCAAAGAGTATGAGTATCGGTTTGAAATGATAAAAACCGGCGCCGAAAATCATCGGCATGCGAGTGAAAGAGACCTCAACGCCGGTTTCGCGCTGGAAATCAAGGAGCAGGTTTTCGCTTTCCCATTTGTGAGTGGCATAGCCTGGCGGCGGATTTTTCGGTGAATCCTCGTAACAGGGATATGGGGGGGATGTGCCGTAGATTTCAATGGTGGACGAAAAAACGATGCGCCGCACCCGATGGCGCTCGGCTGCGTGCATAAGATTTTTGAGTCCACCTATATTTACCTCGCGCACGACTTTAGGTTCTATTTTCCCCACATGCATCAGCGCTGCAAGATGAAAAATCCGAACCGCACCGCGCACAACACGATCAACCGCCACGCCGTCCCGGATGTCGCCCCCTGTGAACTCTACACCTTCAGGAAGTTCATCCGGCTTACGCAGATCAAAGATGCGAACTGCCCTGCCCTCTTCTGCGAGCCGCCGCGCAAGCGCCTGTCCAAGCAATCCTGAACCGCCGGTGATTAAGTCCAAAGTTTGCTCCTGATATAAAAACAGAAAATAATTTTATAAAAAAGATTACCACTGAAACGCGGAAATTCGGAAACACGGAGAGTTGTGAAATGTAAGATGTAAGATGATCGTCTCACATCTTACTTCTTCCGTCTCACTTCTTCCATCTCACTTCTTCCTTTCCGTGCTTCCGCGGTCTGTTTTTGTCTTTTAATTATTGATTTCTCTATAGCAAGTGTGATAATCAGCGGCTCAACCTCCAGTCAGAATGTACTCTCTGTCATTTCATCAAAGAACTTGACGAAATCCGGCTTTTCTTCGTTCTCCATTATTTTCATTGCCGCCCTGGGGTGTTCGTTCAGTTGCCCTGTGATCATATATGGGATGTCAAAACCCCATTTAAGTTCCTTCCTCAACGGTTCAACCCATTTTTCTATTACCTCAATCAATGGGCGGACATTGTATTTCGGGTTGCGGAGGAAACCGACAAGGAGTTCCGTCTGGCAGTTGCCGGCGCCTCTTCCGAGTCCAGCGATGCTTGCGTCCGCGCGGCTTGCCCCGTAGATAAGTGCCTCAATAGTGTTCGCAAACGCTAAAGACTGGTTGTTGTGGGCGTGAATCCCTATGCTCTTTCCACTTTGTTTCGCTATCTGGAAATACTTTGCCGTGATGCTCCGGATCTGTTCAGGATAAAGCGCGCCGAAACTGTCAACGACATAAATCGCCTCCACAGATGATTGCGCTATAGCGGTAATGCCATCAAGGATTTCTTTTTCCGAAACTTTAGAGATCGCCATCAGATTGCAGGTCGTTTCATAACCTTTACTGTGTGCATCCTCTATCATCTCAATCGCTGTGGGGATTTGATGGATATAGGTCGCCACCCTGACCATATCTATGATGCTGTCTTTTTTCGGCTTGATGTCCTGTTT